>JANMHL010000039.1:0-19258 GCA_031375125.1 Novosphingobium sp.
CGACCTACCTTGGCCATTACGGCCTGTTCATCCTGTTCAAGCTGGCCTTTGTCGATGCCTCGCTGCAACTCGGCTGGGGCGGACTGGCGGGCTATTTGGCGCTGGTCATGGCTGCGTCGGTGGGGCTGTATCATGGGCTGGAGAAGCCCGCGCAGCGCTGGCTCAATGCCCGCCCGCCTCGCTGGGCGACACGCGCCGCAGCGCTACCTACCGCCTGATTCGCCGCTGGGCGGGGAATCCCCCCGCCTTGCCGTAGCGGCAGCGCAAGCCGCGTTGCAACAGGCCCCGGTTTGGGCCATGAACGCGCCTTTCCCGCCTTATCGAGGAGAGGCTCATGACCCCGCAAGAACTTAGCGCCAAAACCGGCGAAGTGATTGGCACGTCCGATTGGTTTCACGTCACGCAGGAACGGATCAATCTGTTCGCCGATGCCACCGGCGATCACCAGTTCATCCACATTGACGAAGAAAAAGCCAAACTGACCCCGTTCGGCGGGACGATTGCCCACGGTTTCCTGACCCTCTCGCTGCTCCCGGTATTGGGCGCAATGACCGAGGGCGGGCGCGTCAGCGGCGTCAAGATGGGGGTCAATTACGGCGGCAACAAAACCCGCTTCCTCAGCCCGGTCCGCGCTGGCAAGCGCGTGCGCAGCCACACCAAGCTGCTCGAACTGGTCGAGAAGCGCCCGGGCCAATGGCAGCAGACCAACGAAGTGACCATCGAGATCGAAGGCGAGGACAAGCCCGCGCTGATCTGCGAATGGATCACGCTGTTCTTCGTGTGATCAGACCCCTCCCCGGGACCGATCCAGAAACTTAAATCGTAAGGAATTTCCTATGTCACGTGACGCAGTCATCGTTTCCACCGCCCGTACGCCGCTGACCAAGGCTGGCCGCGGCGCATTCAACAACACCACTGGCGCAACGCTCGGCGGCTGGTCGATCAAGGCTGCGGTCGAACGTGCTGGCCTCGCTGGAGCCGAAGTCGACGATGTCCTGATGGGCACCGCCGCACAGCAGGGCTCGACCGGCGGCAACGTCGCCCGGCTGGCCGCGCTCCGCGCTGGCTTGCCGGTTACCGTTCCCGCCATGACGATCGATCGTCAGTGCTCGTCGGGTCTGATGACCATCGCCACCGCCGCCAAGCAGATCATTGTCGACAATATGGACATCTGCGTCGCAGGCGGCGTGGAAAGCATTTCCAAGGTAGTCGGCAGCGGCAAAATGTTTGTCGAGGCCGACCGCGAATTGCTCGAAATGCATCCGCAGATCTATATGCCGATGATCGGCACTGCCGAAGTGGTCGCCAAGCGTTATGGCATCAGCCGCGAAGCGCAGGACCTCTACTCGCTCCAGTCGCAGCAGCGCACCGCCGCCGCGCAGGCCGCCGGCAAGTTCGACGATGAAATCGTCGCCTGCGCTGCGACCATGGCGGTGATGGACAAGGAAACCAAGGAAGTCTCGTTCAAGCAGGTCACTGCCGATCGCGACGATTGCAACCGCCCCGACACCACGCTGGAAGGGCTCTCCAGCCTCAAGCCAGTGATGGGCGAAGGCAATACGGTCACCGCCGGTAACGCCAGCCAGCTGTCGGACGGCTCATCGGCCTGCGTGCTGATGGAAGCCAAGATCGCCGAAGCGCGCGGACTGACCCCGCTGGGCCGTTATGTCGGCATGGCAGTTGCAGGCACCGAGCCTGACGAAATGGGCATCGGTCCGGTCTTTGCGATCCCCAAGTTGCTCAGCCGGTTCGGCCTCAAAATGGACGACATCGGTCTGTGGGAACTGAACGAAGCGTTCGCCGTGCAGGTGCTGTACTGCCGCGACACGCTGGGCATTCCTGACGAGCTGCTCAACGTCAACGGCGGCTCGATCTCGATCGGTCACCCGTTCGGCATGACCGGCGCGCGCTGCACTGGCCACGCCCTGATCGAAGGCAAGCGCCGCGGCGCGAAGTATGCCGTCGTCACGATGTGCATCGGCGGCGGACAGGGTGCTGCCGGGCTGTTCGAGGTTTTCTGATGCGATTGTCGGCGCCTCGCATCGCTCCGGTTGAACTTTCAAAGATCGACGATGAGCAACGCGAGGCGCTGGCCGTTTTCGGCGGAATCCAGCGCGATGTGACCAAGTCCGAAGGGGCGGTGCTCAATATCTTTCGCACGCTGGTCCACGCTCCCAAGGCGATGACGGCGTTTCTGGCCTGGGGCGGCTACATCCTCTCACGCCGCAACAGTCTGTCCGCGCGGGACCGCGAACTGGTGATTCTGCGCGCCGGGTTCAATTGCGGATCGGGCTATGAATTTACCCAGCACACCCGGATTGGCCTCGACGCTGGGCTGACCGAGGGCGAGGTTGCTGCCATCAAGGCCGGGCCAGACCATCCCTCCTGGAACGAAATCGATCGCGCAATGCTGCGGGCGACCGACGATCTGACTGGCGATTTTCACGTTTCGGATGCCAGTTGGGCAGCGCTGTCCGGCTTCACCGACAAGCAGAAGATGGACCTGGTAATGACGGTCGGTCAGTACACTCAGGTTTCGATGATGCTCAACAGCTTTGGGGTGCAGCTTGATCCCGGGCAGGAACTAGATCCGGCGCTCGACCGGCGCTGAACTTGCCATTTCGCCCCGGTGCGCCCATCTCCGTCGCACGCGACGTGTCGCAAGATGGGAGCAGGCCGGATGACCGAACACCTTGGCATCATTGAAATCCTTGGCATCGCCGGATCGGTCAGCCTGCTCTCGGGCTGGCGGCTTTATCTGACCGTGCTGGCCACCGGCATGGCAATGAAGTTCAATTTGCTGCCGCTGCCAGAGCATCTGGCGTCCTTGCAAGTGCTGGCCAATCCGTGGGTGATGGGCGCGGCGGGATCGGCGGCGTTGCTGGAATTTTTTGCCGATAAGATCGCCTGGTTCGATACGATCTGGGACACGATCCACACCTTCATCCGCCCGGTCGGCGGGGCGCTGCTGGCGCTTGCGGTGGTCGATCCGTCTGACCCGGCAACCCAAGTGATCGCGTTCCTGCTCGGCGGCGGGGCCAGCCTGCTGGCCCACGGCGGCAAAGCGACCGCGCGGGCGGTGGTCAACACCAGCCCCGAACCGTTCAGCAACATCGCCGTCTCAACGGTTGAGGACGTGGCGACCACCGGGCTGCTTTACCTCGCCTACCAATATCCCGAGGCCGCCGCCGGGGTAGCGGCCGTGCTGCTCGCGCTGGCGATTTGGCTGCTGGTGCTGGCGCGGCGGGTGTTCAAGAAACTGTTTGGCCAGCCACCAGTGCCACCGCCCGCACCGCCTGAATTGGAGGCCTAGGCCACCACCTTCAGCTTAACCTTGTCATGCTTGGCGATCCACGCGTCGAGCAGCGGGGCGATATTTTCGCGCCATTTGCTGCCGTTGAAGATCCCGTAGTGGCCGACCTCGGGGGCGAGGTGGTATTGCTTTTTGGCTTCGGGCAGCCCGGTGGTCAGCTTTAGCGCGGCCTTGGTCTGGCCGATCCCGGAAATATCGTCGCGCTCCCCTTCGACTGCCAGAATCGCCGTATCGCTGATCGCACCCAGATCGACCCGTTTGCCGCGGTGCATGAAAGTGCCGTTCGGCAGTGAGTGCTTCTGGAACACTTCCTCGACCGTCTGGAGGTAATAGGCCGCGTTCAGATCGCAGACTGCGCGGTATTCGTCATAGAACGCCTTGGTCGCATCAGCGTCTTCATCAGCGCCCGCGACCAGATGCTGGAACATATGATAATGGCTCATCATATGGTTGCCCAGGTTCATGCTCATGAACCCTGACAGCTGCAGGAACCCCGGATAGACCCGCCGTCCGGCACCCGGATATTGCAGCGGCACGGTGGCGATCACGGTGTGGCGGAACCATTCGATCGGGCGCTGCATGGCGAGGTCATTGACCGAAGTTGGTGCTTCGCGGGTATCAACTGGCCCGCCCATCATGGTCAGCGTCAGCGGGCGGCAGGGGTGCTTGTCGGCGGCCATCACCGCCGTCGCGGCAAAGGCCGGGACCGAGGGCTGGCAGACCGCCAGCATGTGCGCGCCGGGTCCGATGTGTTCGAGATAGCCGATCACATAGTCGATGTAGTCGTCCAGATCGAACTCGCCGGCGGTCAGCGGGACCATCTTGGCATCGGCCCAGTCGGTCACGTAAACTTCGCACCCCGCCAGCATCCGCTCAACCGTCCCGCGCAGCAGCGTGGCGAAATGCCCGCTCATCGGCGCAACGATCAGCAGCCGCGGGGCATTTTGGGGCAGGCCGGTGTGGGTAAAGCGCAGCAGGTTGCCGAACGGTTTGTGCAGAACGATCGCCTCGGTCACCGGATAGGCGGTCCCGCCCACTTCGACGCTTTCGATGCCAAACGCCGGTTTGCCATAGGCCGCCGAGGCATGGGCGAACACTTCGAGCGCCGAGGCCATCACATTCCCGCCCGGACCATAGCTGAACGGCAGCGCCGGATTCCCCAGCATTTCCGCCCCGAGTGAGGCCCAGGTGCTGGCGGCATTCATCCACGAGCGCTGCATTTCATAAGCGGTGTAGAGCACGGCGCGATCCTTTTGGCGGGGCCTGCGTGGTGGCCGGAACAGGTTTATTGTGCAATGCACCATTTACCCCGCAGTGCACAAGGCCGCAGTGATATCCCCTTACCTTCACGCGGTGATGTGCTAGGGCGCGGCAATGAGTTCCGATCCCGCAGCCGCCGTCCCGCTCGCGCAGCCCGCAACACCCGATCCAGCCCCGCCGCCCGCCCGTGATCTGGGCCCGCTGCGGATGGTCTGGCGCGAAGTGGCCAAGTATCCCCGGCAACTGGCCTGCGCGCTGCTGGCGCTGACGGTGACGGCAGCCGCTACGCTGGCGATCCCGGCTGGCTTCAGGCTGGTGATTGATCGCGGATTTGGGGTTGGCGGTGATATCGCGACGATCGGGCGGTGGTTCCGCTATTTGTTGCTGATCGTCACCGTGCTGGGTCTGGGTACGGCGGTGCGGTTCTATTTCGTTTCGTGGCTGGGCGAACGGGTGATTGCTGATATCCGGCTCAAGGTGCAGGCCAACCTGCTACGGCTCTCGCCCGGGTTCTTCGAAGAAAACAGCCCGAACGAGATATCCTCGCGGATGACATCGGACACGGCCCTGATCGAACAGGTGGTCGGCACTGCCGTGTCGATGGCGCTGCGCAACCTGATCATGGGGGTTGGTGGGGTCGCAATCCTGTTCTCGCTCGCGCCCAAGCTGACCGCTGGATTGCTGGTCGGGATTGTCGTGATCATGGTCCCACTGATGATCTTCGCCCGGCGGATCCGCACAATTTCACGGACCAGCCAGGACCGAGTTGCCGATATCGGCGCAATGGTTTCCGAAACGCTGGGGGCGATGAAAGTGGTCCAGGCGTTCAACCAGGAAGCCCGCGAAGGGCGCAGGTTCGCCAATTCGGTTGAACTGAGCTTTGCCACTGCCAAGCGCCGGATCGTGCTGCGTTCGGTGATCAGTGGTCTGGCCATTACCGCGATCTTTGGGGCCATCGTCATTCTCGTCTGGCAAGGCGCGATCGGGGTGGCCGAAGGCACAATCACCAGCGGCACGATCCTCCAGATCGTGTTTGTTGCGGTGATAGTCGCCGGGGCGTTCGGGTCGCTGAGCGAGGTCTACGGCGATCTCTTGCGCGGGGCTGGGGCGGCTGGCCGCCTGGCTGAACTGCTCAACGAAAAGCCGCTGATCGCGATGCCTGATCGCCCGCTGGCGCTGCCCAGCCCGGGCCGCGGCAAGCTGGCGTTCGAAGGGGTGACCTTCCGCTATCCGACCCGGCTGGAAGTGGCTGCGCTCGATGATTTTTCGCTGACGATTGAGCCGGGCGAAACGGTCGCGATTGTCGGGCCTTCGGGGGCCGGCAAATCGACATTGTTCCAGTTGGCTGAGCGGTTTTACGATCCGCAGGCGGGCGTGATCAAGTTTGATGGCGTGCCGATCACGGCGGTTGATCCCGCCGAGCTGCGCCGCCGGATGGCGCTGGTCCCGCAGGAAGGCGTGCTGTTCGCCGCCTCGGCGCGCGACAATCTGCGTTATGGCAACTGGGATGCGAGCGACGAAGCGATCTGGGCCGCAGCCCTTACAGCCAATGCTGAGACCTTTCTGCGTGAACTTCCCGATGGGCTCGAAACCTATCTGGGCGAAGGCGGCGCGCGGCTTTCGGGCGGGCAGCGGCAGCGGATCGCGATTGCCCGCGCGGTGCTGCGTGATGCGCCGGTGCTGTTGCTTGATGAAGCCACCTCGGCGCTCGATGCCGAGAGCGAACGGCTGGTGCAGGACGCGCTCGACCGGCTGATGCAGAGCCGCACTACCTTGGTGATCGCCCACCGCCTGGCGACGGTGCGCAATGCCGACCGGATCGTGGTGATGGACAAGGGCCGGATTGTTGAAACCGGCACCCATGACCAGTTGGTCAAGGACGGCGGGCTCTATGCCCGGCTCGCTTCGCTGCAATTTGATGAACGCGCCTTTGCTGCGGAGAAGGGCGAATAATGGATACGATTGTCACCGCGATCCTGCTCGGCATTGTCGAAGGGATCACCGAATTTATCCCGGTATCGTCGACCGGCCACCTGATCCTGGCGTCGGAACTGTTCGGCTATGATGCTGACACCTGGAAAGTGTTCAACGTCGTGATCCAGCTCGGCGCGATCCTGGCGGTGGTGGTGCAATACTGGCGGACGTTTTGGGCGGTCGGGTTTGGCCTGCTCAGGTTGCGGCCCGAAAGTCTGGCGTTCGTGCGCAACATCCTGCTCGGGTTTCTGCCCTCGGCGGTGATTGGTCTGGCGCTGAAGGACTATATCGACGTGCTGCTCGGCAGCCCGATGGTGGTCGGCTGGGCTTTGATTGTCGGCGGGATTGCGATCCTTGCGATCGAACGCTTTGCCCAGCCCGGCCCGCCCAGCGGGGTCGCGCAGCTGCCGGCCAAGAAGGCGCTGGCAGTCGGCTTTGTCCAATGCCTTGCGATGGTCCCGGGGGTCAGCCGCTCAGGCGCGACGATCATGGGCGCGCTCGCCATGGGGATCGAACGGCGCACGGCGGCAGAGTTCAGCTTTTTCCTCGCCATCCCGACCATGGTCGGCGCTACTGCGCTGGAACTGTGGGACAACCGGGCGGTGCTCGGCGCCGGAACCGGCGTAGTCGGCTGGAGCGAGATCGCGGTTGGGTTCGCGGTCAGCTTCGTGGTTGCGCTGGCGGTGATCAAACTGTTCGTCGCCTATGTCAGCCGCGCCGGATTTGCGCCGTTTGCGTGGTACCGGATCGTGGCCGGGGCACTGGCGGTGTTCTTGCTGTCGCGCTAAACCGGCTTCGCCCCGCTTCCCCGTCCGCCCCGCAACAAGTACTCTTGCGTGCCCCGGTGCAGCACATCGTCGATGTCGATCACGGCGGTGTTGGCATAAGTGAAGCCGGGGGCGAGGCTGCGATAGAGCCGGTCGAAATCGCGCTCGACCGTATCGTGATAGAGCTCCTTGAAGCTCTCGATCACAAAGTAAGTGGGCTGCAGATCGTCGATCACATAATCGGTCCGCATCACCCGATCGACGTTGAGCATGATCCGGTTGGGGCTTTGCGCTTCAAGCGCGAACACCGCCTCGGTCGGGCCAGAGAGGATCCCGGCGCCATAAGCGCGCAGGCCCTCAGCCTCCAGAATCAGCCCGAATTCGACCGTGTACCAGTACAGCGCGCCCAGCGCTTTCAGCCGGTTATAACGCATCGCCTTCCACCCGGCGCGGCCATATTCCTGCATATAGTCGGCATAGGTCGGGTCGGCCAGCATCGGGACGTGGCCGAACACATCGTGGAACACGTCGGGTTCCTGAATATAATCGAACGTCGCACGGCTGCGGATGAAGTTACCGGCCGGAAAGCGCCGGTTGGCCAGATGCCAGAAAAACACGTCATCGGGGATCAGCATCGGCACCGGCACCACCGACCACCCGGTCAAGGTGCCAAGCTCCTGCGACAGCCGGGCAAATTCAGGCACGCCGCCCCGGCCCAGATCGAGCTTGCCCAGTCCCGCCAGAAAGGCGCTGGCAGCGCGGCCGGGCAGGATCTCAACCTGCCGCGCGAACAGTTCATCCCAGACGGCGTGCTCGTCGCTGCCATAACTGTGCTGGGCTGGTTCGATCCAATCCGCGCCCACGTGCTCGGGCCGGTTCAGCGGCGCAGTAAACACTGCCGGATCAGGATCGGGCAGGCGGGTAAAATCGGTTTCCGGCATGGTTGCAACTGTAACCATTTCAAAGCGGGACAGCAACGCCGTTTAGCCGCCTTGCACCGCGCCCGCCAAGCGCGCATTCTGCGGCAATGAAAAAGCTGAAAAAGAAGCAATTCGCCGAGCTCTATGCCCCCATGGAGGAAGAGCTGCTGGTGATGGCGCGGTGGGCGGCAAAGTCCGGGGCGCGGATCGTGGTGCTGTTCGAAGGGCGCGATACGGCCGGCAAAGGCGGGGCGATCAAGGCCGTCGCCGGCCCGCTCAACCCGCGCCAATGCCGGGTTGTGGCGCTACCGAAGCCCAGCGAGCTCGAGACGACCCAGTGGTACTTCCAGCGCTATATCGCCCACCTGCCCGCCGCCGGTGAAGTCGTGCTGTTTGATCGCAGTTGGTACAACCGCGCGGGCGTTGAGCGGGTGATGGGCTATTGCAGCGAAGATCAGGCCAAGGCCTTTTTGAAAGCCGCGCCGGAATTTGAGGAAATGCTGGTCAAGGACGGAATTCTGCTGTTCAAATACTGGTTGACCACCGATCAGGTCCACCAGGAAGAACGGCTGACTGAGCGGCTCGAAGACCCGCTAAAGCGGTGGAAACTCTCGCCGATCGACCTGGCCGCACGGGGCAAGTACGACGCCTATACCGCCGCGCGCGAAACGATGCTGAAAGCCACCCACAGCAAGGCCGCGCCTTGGACTCTGGTCGATTTCAACGATCAGCGGTTGGGGCGGCTGACCCTGCTGCGCGATCTGCTCGACCGGCTGCCTGATACCCACATCGAACCCGAACCGCTGGTGCTGGAACCGCTGGCCCATCCGCCGTCCGAAGAAAGCTATGCGGTGCTGGCGCCGATTGCTTCGTTTGAGGCCAAGGAAAAGCACGGCAAGAGTTGACTTTCGTGCCTTCCTGACGCATTGGCGCGGCCTTCCGGGGCGGCGCTCGTGTGCCGCTCTTGCAGTTTCCGGGGCCTTTGCGCCCGAATCGAAAGTTTAGGACAAGCGCCATGGCGAAGCCCGCAACCGTCAAGATCCGGCTGGTTTCCACCGCCGACACCGGCTTCTTCTACGTCACGAAGAAGAACCCGCGCAACACCACCGAAAAGATGGTGTTCAACAAATACGATCCCGTCGTGCGCAAGCACGTCGAGTTCAAGGAAGCCAAGATCAAGTGATCGGGCGGCCCGGCAGCTCCTGCCGGGTTCATTGATAGTTCAAGCCAGCGTCCCTATTGGGGGTGGCATGAACATCCTGACCAAGTCTTTCCGTCCCATCGCAGGTGCCGCCGTTTCGGCGGCGCTTGTCGTTTCCGCTCCGGCTGCGTTGATCGCGCCCACGGTGGCCCAAGCCCAAGCCCAATCTGGCGATCTGGCCAGCGCCGTCGCGGCACTGCGCGGCATTTCCACGATGCGGGCGAATTTCGAACAGGTCGACCGTGCTGGCAAGCGGCTGAAGGGCGTGATGACGCTCAAGCGGCCGGGCCGGATCCGGTTCCAATATGAAAAGGGTGTGCCGTTCCTGATCGTCTCGGATGGCCGCGCGCTGACCTTTGTCGATTACGGCGTCCGGCAAGTCCAGCGCTGGCCGATCACCAACAGCCCGCTTGGCGCGTTGCTCGATCCCAAGCGCGACGTGATGAAATTTGGCCGGGTCCAGCCGGTCAGCAATCCCAACATCATCGCAGTCGAAGTGCGCGACAAGGCCCATCCGGAATACGGCGTGATCACATTGGTGTTCATCCGCAAGGGCTCGGCGCCCGGCGGGCTCGAACTGTCGAGCTGGGCCGCGATCGATTCGCAGAACACCCGCACGCAGGTAAATCTGTCGAATCACCAGTACGGTATGGCGGTTGGCGACGGCGAGTTCCGCTTCAACGATCCGCGCCCTGCCAATCGTCGATGAGGGCGGGCGGCTCGTCGCGGAACGTGCCGGACTTGCGACAATTTGCGACAAGGACGGCGCGATTGTTCATGACAGCGCAAGGCAAACTGCCCTAAAACAGTCCTCGACGAAGCAGCCAGAGGCGGGTTTCCCCCCTGTTGCCCAAGCCTCTTTATCGGCTGCCTAGTCAAGCGTGACGAACGCAAAACGGACCCCCGCTCCAATGCCCCCGGAGCGGGGGTTTTTTCTGGGCGGTCGATATTTGCCCCAGACTGGGCTGCGAACGGCACCGGCCTGCGCTTCCGGTGCTCACGGCCAAGAAGGCCGCTGCGCTCCGGTTCTCGTCCGGTACCATTCTCGCTCCAGCCTGAACCAAATCTCGGCCACCCAGCGCGTCGGATTTGGATCGCTCGGCACCTACCAGACGTGCGCTAGGCTTCTGGCATGAGGGTGCCTCATGCTTTGCGGTTGGCCAAAGCCTTGCCGCCCTTGCACTTGGCACCTAAAGCCAACTCCATGATCTCAATCGCCACCTGGAACATCAATTCCGTCCGCCTGCGCATCGAACAGGTCGCCCGGTTCCTGACCGAGCAAGCGCCCGATGTGCTGTGCCTGCAAGAGATCAAGACCGAGGAAAAGCACTTCCCGCATGAGGCGTTTGAGGCGCTCGGCTATACCCACCGTGCGGTGCATGGGCAGAAGGGCTATCACGGCGTCGCCACGGTCAGCCGGATTCCGATCCGCGAGCTGACCCGCAACGATTGGCAGGCCAATGGTGAGGCGCGGCACGTCGGGGTCGAGCTGCTCGGCGCCGGGCAGGGCATGGTGCTTGAAAACGTCTATATCCCGGCGGGCGGCGATTTGCCGGACCGGACGGTCAATCCAAAATTCGGCCAGAAGCTCGATTTTCTCGAGCGGATGACCCAGTGGTCCAGCGCGCTTGACCGGCCCACGCTGCTGGTCGGCGATTTCAATATCGCCCCGCTGGAATGCGATGTTTACGATCACAAGGCCTTGCTCAAAGTGGTTAGCCATACCCCGCTTGAGGTCGAGACACTGCGTAGGCTTGCCGATGCCCACGGCTGGGTCGATCTGGGGCGCAAGCATATCCCGGCGCCGGAACGCAACTGGACCTGGTGGTCATACCGGACCTATTGGCAGGAAAAGGATCGCGGGCGGCGGCTTGACCATATGTGGGCTTCGCCAGACCTTGCCGCGCAATCGCATGGCCACCGGCTGGTCGAAGATACCCGCCGCTGGGAACAACCCAGTGATCACATTCCGCTGATCACGGAATTCAATCTGTGAACAGCCCGGCTCCCAGTGGGCCAAGGCGCGTTGCCCAAGCGCTTGATGCGCTGCGCCACGGCTGGCCGATTTCGCTGGACGGTGCCTTCACGCTGCTTCCGGCTGAAACCGGGTTTGGCGCAGGCGCGACATCGCGGACCATGCTGATTTCCTGCGCCCGAGCGGCGACGCTCAAATTGACTAACCAGCGCGAAGCCGCCGTGCCCGAAGCGCCGGTGCTGATTCGCGGGGCAGAGCCGTTCGATCTGGCGCTGGCCCGGGCGATGGCCGATCCGGCGCTCGATCTGACCTATCCGATGAAAGGGCCGTTTCGGGCCGAGCCGCTGGCCCAGCCCGAAGCTGCCGCAGCGGCGCTGGAACTGGCGCGGCTGGCCGGTATCCTCCCGGCTTTTCTGGTTGATCCGCAGCCCTGCGGCGAAGCAGTTGCCGTTTCTGCCGCTGATCTGGCAGACTGGAAAGACACCGCGCAGCTCAGCATCGCCGCTCGCGCGCGCCTGCCCGTCGCTGCGGCAGAGGACGCGCAGATCATCGCCTTCCGCTCTGCCGATGACCTGCGTGAACACATCGCGTTGCTGATCGGCAACCAGCAGAGCGACCGCGCGCCGCTGGTCCGGCTGCACAGCGAATGCCTGACTGGCGATATCCTAGGCAGCCTGAAATGCGATTGCGGTCCGCAGCTCGATGCCGCGCTGCGGGCGATGGCGGACGAGGCGCGCGATAGCGGCGGCTGGGGCGTGCTGCTCTACCTGCGCCAGGAAGGGCGCGGGATCGGCCTGATTAACAAACTGCGCGCCTATGAATTGCAGGACCAAGGCTTTGACACGGTCGATGCCAACCAGCGGCTCGGCCTGCCCAACGAAGCGCGCGATTTTCCGGTTGCGGCGCGGATGCTCGAACTGCTCGGGGTGCGGCAGATCCGGCTGATGACCAACAACCCAGCCAAAGTTGATGCTCTGGCCGCAGCTGGCGTGACGGTTGCCGAACGGGTTCCGCACCAGCTGCCGCCCAACCCGCACAACGCCCGCTATCTGAATACCAAGCGCGACCGCAGCGGGCACATTCTGGGCTAGCGCCGATCCTTGATCTTCAACCCGGGGCCCAAAGCGTTCGGGCCAATCTGGACCGCATCATCGGTCCAGTTCGCCACAAATGTGCTGGTCCGGCTGACCCCGGGGGCGAAGCGGGCGTTATTGCCTTCGATCATCAACCCGGCCGAGCTGCGCTGGCGGCCTTCGGGTGCGACGGTGATGAAGGCTGAGTAGTTTTCTTTCGACTGACCTTGCACGAACCAGTTGCCCGCGATCCGGCCTGAGGCGCCGTTGGGCAGATCGATCATGTAATTGGTTTCGCGCCCGGCGGTATCGTCAAAGCTGCAGTTCAGTACGCCGATTCGGCCCGCCCGGCTTTTCAGGTAATGCCCGCCGCGTCCGGCTTCAAACCGGCTGCGGGTGACGGTGACCGCGCCGTAATCACCGGTGTAGACCGAATGGGCGCAGCCGCCGGGGCCTTCGCAGGTGCCAAGCCGGGTAAAGGTTGATTTGTCGATCGCGAGGGTGGCCGAAGTATCATCGCCGGTCAGGATGCCCTGCTGGCTATCGCGGAACCAAGATTGGCTGACCGATAGGTTGCCCTTCTCCAGCCGGATCCCGGCACCGTTCCAATCACCGACCTTGATATTGGCAAAGACCAGCCCTTCGACCCGGGCCGACGATCCGCGCAGCACCAGTGCGGCCTTGTCCTCGCAGGCGACGCCATCGAATACCGTCTGTCCGGGGGTGGCGGCGATGTAGCTGACGCTGCCCTGGGTCTGCACGGCGCAATCGGCATAGCGGCCCGGCGCGATCCGGATCGTACCGGTGCCGCCGCCGATGGCGTTGACGGCATCCTGCAGGCGCCCAAAGCCTTGCCCGGTTTCAACCACGACATAGCTGGCGCCGGATTGAGCTTCGGCAAAGGCAGCCGGGAAAGCTGCGGCGGCGGCGATCGCCAAGGCGACCAGCGGGGGGCGAAAGCGGATTTTCATGCCGCCCGGATAGCACTAGCGGGTTAAGAATAGGTGGGGCGTTTTAGCGCTGTCCCGCTGAAGGACAGGGTGAAACCGAATGGTTTCAACGCCCTTTGCGCGCATCAAGCTCGCGCTTGAGTTTAAGTAGCTCGTTGATGTCAATCACTTCGCTGTTCAGATACATCCAGCGCAGCATCGCCAGCGACCAGCCGACTGTCAGCAGTACGTAACCTGTGACATAGGCGGCAACCTGAGCTTCGCTGGGCTGGCGCGCCATCAGCCAGACGAACGGTGCGGTCAGCAGCACCAGCGCCAGCATCCACACCAGCAGTGCTCGCCAGCCAGCGGCGTTGCGCGGGGTAATCTTCAAATTCCAGCCGCTTTTGTAGCAGACGAACGGCTTGTCTTGTTCAGCCATTGGATTCATCCCTCACACCCAGCCCAACCCGGCGGCGAGCAAGCCCGCCAGATGCGCGCCGCCATGGGCCAGCATGGCCGCCTCAATCCCGCGTTGCCGGTAGAGCCAGCCAAACCCGAGCGCCGGAACCATATTGCCCGCGATGACGGCGGCGATCAGCCACATTGGTGGATGCGGGAGCAGCATAAACAACAGACCGAAATGACCAGCCGCGAACAGCGCCGCAGCACCAAAATTGGCCAGCCAGAAGCCGCTGCCGGTCTTTGCACCTAGCCGCAGCGCGAGGACCATCAGGCCGGTCAGCACGCCCCAGCGGGCGATCAGTTCTTCGCCAATCCCGCCATAGGCCAGCCGGGTAATGGCGGCGATTGGCAGATCGGGCGCGCCGCTAAAGGCCGCTGCCGTGGCGCGGCCATAGATCACCAAAATCCCGGCGGTCAGCAGGGCGATTAATGCCGCCGGGCCAATTGCGCGGCGCAGCGGAGTTTGCCAGTCTGCTTTGTAGAGTAACGCCGACAGCACCGGAGCGCCAAAGCCAACCCGCGGGGCGGCCCACCAGCCAAGCAGAACAAAGGCTACAACCAGCACGGCTGGCTGGATCATCAGCATAAAGCGCGGCACAGTTATTCCCAGCGGCAGCGCTTGTTCGAGCGGGGTAAAGGCCAGCGTGCCGACCGCGAAGAGCCCAAGCGTCAGCAGCACAGCCAGCAAGCGCCGATCGCGCGGGACCGGGCTGATGCCGGCGATCATCTGAGCGTCATCCATTACCGGTTTTCTTTGGCGGACGGCCACGCTTGACGGGTTCGCCTGCGGCCAGCTTCACGCCGCGCCGGGCCAAAGCTTCGCGCAGCAGCACTTCGACTTCGGCGTTGACCGAGCGGAAATCGCCCGCCGCCATCCGTTCCAGCGCCGCATAGAGCGCTGGATCGAGACGGAGCGGGAACGATTTCTTGCCGGGGGGCGCCATGGCTCAACCGATCAATAGAGCGAGCCGGTGTTGACCACGGGCTGGGTGTCACGCTCGCCGCACAGCACCACCATCAGGTTGGAAACCATCGCCGCCTTGCGCTCATCATCGAGGTGCACCACGCCCTTTTCAGACAGCATCGCCAGCGCCATTTCGACCATGCCCACAGCGCCTTCGACCAAGGTCTTGCGCGCAGCGACTACCGCTTCGGCTTGCTGGCGGCGGAGCATCGCCCCGGCGATTTCCTGGGCATAGGCCAGATGGGTAAAGCCGCATTCATCGACCGTGATCCCGGCCATGGTCAGCCGCGCGATCAATTCCTTGCGCAGTTCGACGCCGACTTCATCGTGATTGCCGCGCAGGGTAATTTCGGCATGGGCGAAATCGTCATAGGGATAGCGCGAACCGATCGTGCGCACGGCAGCTTCGATCTGGACCATTACAAAGGCTTTGTAATCGTCGACATCATACAGCGCCTGCGCGGTATCGGTGACCCGCCAGACCACTTGTGCGGCCATTTCAATCGGGTTGCCGCGCAGATCGTTGACCTTGATCTTGTCCGAAACCAGATTGTTGGCGCGGACCGAAATCTTGGACTTGCCCATCCACGGCCAGACCCAGCGCAGGCCGTTGGCGCGGTCAGTCCCGCGATAGGCGCCGAACAGCGTGATCGCGGCGGCCTGGTTGGGCTGGATCATATAAAACCCGCTGGCGAGGATAACCAGCCCGACCGACAGCAACCCGGTTGAGACTACGAAGCCGAAAATTTCGCTATCGGCCGGCTGGCTTCCGGCGAACGAAATGATCCGCCAGACCGTCAAGGTCAGCAGCGCCAGAAAGGCGACGAAAATCAGATAGCCACTGGTGCTCCAAGCCCGGCGTTCTGCGCTGGCGGCCATGGCGGCGTGCGAATCGGTCATCGAAATTCCCCTAAAAATGATATCATATTAATATCAAGTTTGGGATCGGCGTCAATAGGGCTTGAAATCAGAACGAATCGCTCGTATTACCGCTCTCGCGAGACCGGGCCCCTCTGGCGCGGCGTATTGACCAACCCCCCATCCTGGTCAGCGCTGCGTGATGTCGGATCGCATCGGATACACCGATGCCAGGGTCCGGGATTTTCCCCTCCAAACCCCTCCTAGGCCCTGCTCGGTGTGTCCGATCGTTTGCAACTTTTGCACGATAGGGAACATACCCATGTCTGACCGTTTGTTTCGCCTGATGGAACGCCACCAGCAACTCGATGGCGCGCTGCGCCAGTTGCAGGTCCAGCGCTGGCCCGACCCATTCCAGATCGCCCGGCTCAAAAAGTTGAAGCTGGCGCTGAAGGACCGCCTCACCCGGCTGACTGCACGCAAAGCGCCTTCGCGCGCCTGATCGACATCCAGACTATCCGCCGGTGCCTCCAATCACGAGGCACCGGCCTTTTTGCATTCCAAGAACAGGGAACAGATAAATGGAATTCCTTACCGCCGACTGGCTCGGCACGCCGTTATGGTTCTGGCTTTCGTTTGCCGGAATCGTGCTGGCGCTGACCGCATTCGATCTGGGCGTCCTGCACAAGGATGACCGCGAAATGGGGATCGGCGAATCGCTGAAACTGACCGCGTTCTACATCTCGATCGCGCTGGCCTTTGGCGTCTGGGTCTGGATCGAAAAGGGCGCCGATCTGGGGATGAAATACTACACCGGGTTCTTCATCGAAAAGGCCCTGTCGATCGACAACGTGTTTGTGATCAGCATGATTTTCACCTTCTTCGCGATCCCGGCCAAGTTCCAGTACCGCGCGCTGTTGTGGGGCATTCTGGCGGTAATCGTGCTGCGCGGGGTGATGATCGCGGCGGGCGCAGCACTGGTCGATCAGGCCTATTGGGTGCTCTATATTTTCGCCGCCTTCCTGATCTTCACCGGGGTGCGGATGATGTGGGCCAGCGACCACGCGCCTGACATTTCCAAGAACCCGGCGGTCAAATGGATTTCCAGCCATATGCGGGTGACCAAGGCGCTCCACGATCAGCACTTCTTCGTAAAAGTGCCGGACGAAAAGACCGGCAAGTTGGTTATCGCTGCGACGCCGCTGTTTCTGGCGTTGGTGGTGATCAACCTGGCCGATCTGGTCTTTGCGGTTGACTCGGTCCCGGCGATCTTTGCGATCACCACCGATACCTTCATCGTTTATACCAGCAATATCATGGCGATCCTGGGCCTACGCGCGCTCTATTTCGCGCTCGCCGCGATGATCCACCGGTTCCATTATCTGAAATACGCGCTGGCCGCGGTGCTGGTGTTCATCGGCTCGAAAATCTTCGTCACCGATTTTCTGCTGGGTGGGGACAAGTTCCCACCGGTGGCCAGCCTGGCGGTTACTTTCGCGCTGATCGCAGCGGGTGTTGGCTATTCGCTGTGGAAGACCCGCGGTGATGAAGCCGCTGCCCCGCACACTCCTCCCGAATAAATCCGTTCTAAACCCCCAAGCAAAACAGGAGAATACTACCATGAAATCCAAGATTATGTTTGCCTCGTTCGCAGCCGGCTTGGCCTTGGCCGCAGTTCCTGCGATGGCGGACGATCACACACCCGACGCCAGCATGGTAACGGCGACTTACGCCCCGATCACTGTTGCGGAAGTGGACGAAGCGCAGACCGCCTGGTGCGGCGCGTTGGTCGCGATTGCGACCGAGTCCGATACCAAAGGGCAAGCAGCCGCCAAGGCTCTGGCCGAACAGGTAATCGACAGCGCCTATGCCTACAACATGGGTCCGGTGCTGTTCAAACCAACGCTGACTGTCGCGCCGCAGACCTTCCGCACTTCCCGTCAGGGCGCGGTGGCATACTTCGTTGGTGGCGATAAGGATTTCCCATCCGACAGTGGTTTCGCCCTGAAGCACTGGCGTCAGTGCAAGAGCGAAAACGCCGGGATCGTGATCACCGGTAACAGCGCGATTTCGATGGGCAATGTCACCATGACGGACGCCAAAGGCAACGTCACCAAGGTCGACAAGACCTGGGGCTATGTCCGGGGCGGCGATGGCAAGCTGCGGATTGTCCTGCACCATTCGTCGCTGCCTTACGCAGCGAAGTAAGCGATTGCGCTGCGCAGTCCCAGCGGCGTGACCTGCGCGGCGGGCGGTTTCAGAACCGCTCGCCGCGCACCACTTGCACATCCTGGATCGCGACGACCAGACCATAGCGTTCAATATCAGGGGCGATCAGTTCAAGCAGCGCGGCGACCTTGTCCGTATTGGTCAGCGCCAGAAACATCCGCTTGGGCACCGTGCCAAAGCCTTCATCGCGCCAGGCGCCGGTCCGTCCGTGCCCCGATTCCACCGGTAGAATCGAATGGTGGACAATTCCGGCCGCGGCCGCTTGCTCGGTCAGCCATTCGCACAGCGGCGCATCGACCAGAATGTCGATCCGTTGGCGGGTAAAAGTCTGGATCATCGGTGCGGCTCCTAAGACAGGACTAGTGGGGCAAGCTGGATAACCAGCGGAATGCCTATCAGGATGTTGAATGGAAAGCTGACCGCCAGCGACATCGACAGATAGATGCCGGGCTCGGCATCGGGCAGAGCCAACCGAACTGCCGCTGGAACGGCGATGTACGATGCACTGGCCGCCAACATCGCCAGCGCCGCCCCGGTTCCCGGATCAAGCCCAAGCAGCGCCGCCGCGCCCAGCCCGATGGCGCCATTGAGCAGCGGCAGGATGATCCCCAGCGCGGCCATTCGCCAGGTCAGCGCCCGGCTTTCACGCAGCCGCCGCATCGCAATCAGCCCCATATCGAGCAGGAACAGGCACAGCAGCCCGGTAAAGCCGGTGACAAAAACCGGGGCAATTGGTTCAAACCGCTGTTTGCCGATTGCTAGACCAATCAGGAACGCGCCGAGCAGCAGCACGACCGAACCATTGAGCAGCACTTCGCGGATCAGCTTGGCCCGGCTGCCCCCGGCAACTGCGCCTTGGCCGCGCGCCAGTAGCAGACCGGTGATCACCGCCGGGGTCTCCATCAGCGCCATGACCGCGACCATGAACCCGGCTGGGGCCATATTACTGCGGGTCAAGGCATCGGAAACTGTGACGAAAGTGACGATCGAAACCGAACCATAATGCGCCGCCACCGCCCCGGCATTCAGCCGGTCAAGCTTTGCGAAACTTCGCAGCAAGGCAAAGGCCAGCAGCGGCAGGGCGAAGCTGAGCGCCATCCCAGCGGCGGAAACTTGCAGCAATTGCGGGGTAAACCCGGCTTGCGCGACCTGCACCCCGCCTTTCAGGCCAATCGCGGCCATCAGGTAAAGCGACAGGCTTTTGGCCAGTGGTTCCGGCACCGACAGATCAGATCGTGCCGCGGCCGCCAGCGCGCCCAGCAAGAAGAACAGGATTACAGGGGAAAGCAAAGTCTCGAAGGCGGCCATGGGATAATCCTATTCCGTTTCG
>JANMHL010000065.1:0-5355 GCA_031375125.1 Novosphingobium sp.
TCCGCGCGGGATTGCGGAATTTCTGGTGCTCGACCGGCGTTTTCCGCGCAGCTTGCACTTCTGCGTCGATAAATTGCGTTCCAATCTGTTCGGCCTCGCCCACGAATATGGTCACGAAACCGAAGCCCACGAACTGATGCGCGGGCTGGGGACACGGTTCCATGAAAGCACGATTCAAACCGTGTTCGACACCGGCCTGCACCAGTTCATTCAAGGCATTATCGCCACCAACCAGCAAGTCGCCCAAGCGATCGAGCGCGATTACCGTTTTTACGCATGAGGTTGCGGATCGGTCACACCACCCGCTATGTTTTCTCCCGGCCGGTCGCGCATGGGCTGCATCGCTTGCGGCTGACGCCCAAGACAACGCAGGGGCAGAAAGTGCTCGACTGGCAGATGAACCTGATCGGCGCGCGGACCGAAGTGGAATATGAGGATCACAACCATAACCAGACCGTGCTGGTCTCGGTCGAACCGGGCGCGCGGATGGTCGAGGTGCACTGCGAAGGGGTGGTCGTCACCGCCGACAATGCCGGCGTGATCGGACACCATTCGGGCCATATGCCGCTGTGGTCGTTCCTCAGCCAGTCGGCGCTGACCCGCCCCGGGCCAAAGGTCCGCGCAATCATGGCCGGGGTCGATGTCCCGCGCGATGAACCGTTGGCGATGCTGCACCGGCTGTCGACGCTGGTGCTGGAAGCGGTCGACTATGTCACCGGCGAAACATCGGTGCGGACCAGCGGCGAGGAAGCTGCGGTGATCGGTGCCGGGGTCTGTCAGGACCACGCCCACATCTTCATCGGCGCCGCCCGCGCGCTGGGCGTTCCGGCTCGCTATGTCTCAGGCTATCTGATGATGAACGACCGGATCGAACAGGAAGCCGGGCACGCCTGGGCCGAGGCGCACATTGCGAACCTCGGCTGGGTCGGGTTCGATATTTCCAACGGGATCAGCCCGGACGAACGCTATGTCCGGGTCGCGACCGGGCGCGACTACCGCGAAGCCGCACCGATAACGGGCATGAGCTACGGAGCTGGGGAAAGTTTGCTCGAAGTGCGCTTGGCGGTTGAACAGCAGGTGGCGGAACAGTAGGCAAATCAGACATCGACCTTTTGTTTCGTCATTGCGAGCGCAGCGAAGCAATCTAGGGCGGTTAGTGCGACTCTGGATTGCCGCGGGGCTTTGCCCCTCGCAATGACGATGACCAAGTGGATGGGGCGAGACCACTGTGACCTATTGCGTTGGAATGCTGCTCGATAAAGGGCTGGTGCTGATGAGCGACACCCGCACCAATTCGGGCGTCGATAATGTCTCGGTCTTTCGCAAGATGCACAGCTGGTCGGTGCCGGGCGAACGGATCATCACGATCCTGACCGCCGGAAACCTCGCCACAACTCAGGGCGTGATCAGCCAGATCGAAGAGCGCAGCAAGGCGCACCCAGAGCGGCACAATTCGTTGCTGGAGGCTGAAACGATTTTTCAGGTGGCGACCAGCGTTGGCAAATTGCTGCGCGATACGATCGCCGCGACGGACAAGCAGAACGGCGAAGAAGCGGCCGGCAGCTTCACCGCTTCGATCATCGTTGCCGGGCAAATCCGCGGCGGCGAACCGCGGCTGTTTTTGATCTATCCCGAAGGCAATTTCATCGAAGCCAGTTTCGACACGCCGTTCTTCCAGATTGGCGAAACCAAGTATGGCCGCCCGATCATCATTCGCGGATACAGCCGTGACATGAGCTTTGAAGATGCGGTCAAGCTGCTGATGGTCAGTTTCGATTCGACCATCAAAGCAAACCTTTCGGTCGGGTTGCCGCTCGACCTGATGGTGATCGAAAAGGACAATTTCGAACCCGTCCACCAACGCCGGATCACAGCGCAGGATAGCTATTACCAATCGGTTTCGGCTGGGTGGAGCGAGGCGCTGAAAAACGCGTTTCACTCGCTGCCTGACTACAGCTTTTTCAGCAAATGAACCGCAAGGTGGCCTCGGCGGAATTGCCCGGTGACGCCTTGCTCGAACGCTATCGGGCTGAGGGCGGTCACGTCGATTGCTATGCCGCTGAAGTGCCGCGCAGCGTCGATCTGCGCCAGCTGATCACCGCGTTTTACACCAGCACCGTCTTTCGGCCCGAGCGCTGGTTGCTGGGCGCGCTGCTCGGCAAGCGGGCGAACAATGCCGATGTCGCGCGGTTGGCGGCGGGCGAGACAACACGCTTTTCCGCCTGGAGCGTTGAGGCCCGCGGCGAAGATCAGATCCTGCTGTGCGATTTTCAGGGCCGGACCCGGTCGTGGTTGATGGTGCTGCCCATTGAAGGCGGCACCCGGCTGCATTTTGGCTCGGCCGTAATTCCGCAGAAACGCCGTGCAGACCGGGCATTGTTCAGCGCGCTGCTGGGCTTTCATCGGCTTTATTCGCGCGTGCTGCTAAGCGGCGCACTGAAACGGCTCTGACGTCTCAGCGGCAGAACGCCTGCCCACTCAATTCCAGATGCAAGTGATCCTTATGCGCGGCGTTGTAGGCCGGGCCGAGGACTGTGCCAAAGCGCTTGCAGGCGCTGGCGTGAACGGCGGTAAAGAATTTGCGCACAGCCGGACTCTTGTCGTTCCAGTTGCCTGCCACGGTGATCCGGCGGCCATCGGCCAGCACAAAGCCTGATATGTCGATGGCGTTGGCGGTGGCGTGGGCGCTGCGGCGGCTGGAACCGGCGATATTGCGGCAGTTGTAACTGCCCATCGTTTCGATCCGGACGATCGGGCTACCCAGGATTTGCTGCGCGGCGCGGTCAGCCCCGAACCGGGCCCAGGCGGCAAAGGTATCGGCCAGCGGACAGGTGACCGGGCCAAGGTTGGACAGCGCCAGACTGGCATTGTCGCTCTTAAGCTTGGCCAGTTGGACGGTCCCCAGGGTCGAACAACCAGCGCCAAAGTATTTGTCGGGCAGCGGTGAGAACGCCGCTTTGCGGGCGCCCAGATCGGCCAGGCAGGCGCGTACTTCGCTGCGGGGGGTGATAATCTGGGTCGAGCGTTTGATGCTGGCCTGCTGCTGCGGCGCGCGGGTCTGCGGCAGCACGCTGCAGGCGCCAAGCAGGGCGAACAGCGGAACTAGGGCGAACACTTTGCGCATACACATAGTTCTGCCCGAAAAATGGTTAACAAGTGCCGACTCAGGCATGGCCAAACGGGCACTAACCGATGATCCGTGCCGGGATTGCCTTGACTCGCCGCCCGCTGCGACTAGGAGCGTCGCCGGGCCACGCGGTCCCAACGCCGCGCGAGCTCTCTGTAAGGAGAGACTACAATGACTGTACCAATGCCGACCCGCAAACCTGCGCGTCCGTTCTTTTCTTCTGGCCCTTGCGCCAAGCCGCCGGGCTATTCCCCAGACAAGCTGGCAACCGAATGCCTTGGCCGTTCGCATCGCGCCAAGATCGGCAAGTCGCGCCTGCAATTGTGTATCGATCTGATGCGCGAAGTGCTGGGCCTGCCCGACAGCCACCGGATCGGCATTGTCCCCGGCAGTGACACTGGCGCCTTTGAAATGGCGATGTGGACCATGCTGGGCGCACGCGGCGTGACCACGCTGGCCTGGGAAAGCTTTGGCGAAGGCTGGGTGACCGATGCGGTCAAGCAGCTGAAGCTCGAACCGACTGTGATCCGCGCTGACTATGGCCAGCTGCCCGATCTTGCCCAAGTCAACTTTGCCGACGACGTGCTGTTCACCTGGAACGGCACCACCAGCGGCGTGCGCGTTCCCGATGGCGAATGGATCCCGGATGACCGTGAAGGTCTGACCTTTGCCGATGCGACCAGCGCGGTGTTTGCCTACGACATTCCGTGGAGCAAGATCGACGTCGCGACCTTCTCTTGGCAGAAAGTGCTGGGCGGCGAGGGCGGCCACGGCGTGCTGATCCTCGGCCCGCGCGCGGTTGAACGGCTGGAAAGCTACACCCCGGCATGGCCGCTGCCCAAGGTGTTCCGCCTGACTTCGAAGGGCAAGCTCAGCGAAGGCGTGTTCAAAGGCGAGACGATCAACACCCCGTCGATGCTGGCCGTCGAAGACGCGGTCTTTGCGCTCGAATGGGCCAAGACGGTCGGCGGGCTGGAAGGTCTGAAGGCCCGCTGCACTGCCAATGCCGCTGCACTGGGCCAGATCGTGGCCGACCGGCCGTGGTTGGGGCATCTGGCGGCTGATCCGGCCAACCGCTCAAAGACCTCGGTCTGCCTGACGGTTGAAGGCGCGGACGAAACCATGATCAAGGCGATGGCCGGTGCGCTGGAAAAAGAAGCCGCGGCCTATGACATCGCCGGTTACCGCGATGCCCCGCCGGGCCTGCGGATCTGGTGCGGCGCGACGGTCGATACTGCCGATATCGTGGCGCTCGGCCCGTGGCTCGATTGGGCTTACGAAAGCACGAAATCCGCCTGATTTCCGTCCGTCCTGAGCTTGTCGAAGGACCGTACTTCATCTTCCGGCGTAGTGCTGAAAATGAAGGACGAGGCTTCGACAGGCTCAGCCTGGACGGGTTTGTTTTTACTCCATTTGGAGAATTCGCAATGACCAAACCCCGCGTACTCATTTCCGACAAGATGGACCCCAACGCCGCGCGCATTTTTGCCGATCAAGGCTGCGATGTGGACGTCATCACCGGCGAAACGCCTGAACAGCTGATCGCCCGGATCGGCGACTATGATGGCCTCGCGATCCGCTCCTCGACCAAAGTGACCAAGGAAATCCTGGCCGCTGCGACCAATCTGAAAGTGATTGGCCGGGCCGGGATCGGCGTCGACAACGTCGATATCCCGGCTGCTTCGGCGCAGGGCGTGGTGGTGATGAACACCCCGTTCGGCAACTCGATCACCACCGCCGAACACGCCATCGCGCTGATGTTCGCGCTGGCCCGTCAGCTTCCGGAAGCCAACGCCCAGACGCAAGCCGGCAAATGGCCGAAGAACGATTTCATGGGCGTTGAAGTGACCGGCAAAGTGCTCGGCCTGATCGGAGCGGGCAATATCGGTTCGATCGTGGCGAGCCGTGCGCTCGGCCTTAAGATGAAGGTTGTCGCTTTCGATCCGTTCCTGACGCCCGAACGCGCGGTGGAAATGGGCGTTGAAAAGGTTGAACTCGATGGGCTGCTGGCCAAGGCTGATTTCATCACGCTGCACACGCCATTGACCGATCAGACCCGCAATATCCTCTCGGCCGAAAATCTTGCCAAGACCAAGAAGGGCGTGCGGATTATCAACTGCGCGCGCGGCGGTTTGATTGATGAGGCTGCGTTGAAGGCGGCAATGGACAGCGGTCAGGTGGCGGGCGCGGCGCTCGATGTGTTTGCGGTCGAACCGGCCAAGGAATCG
>JANMHL010000068.1:0-2204 GCA_031375125.1 Novosphingobium sp.
CCGGATCCACGAACCGCCAAGCCGGGAAAAGCTGGTCGCGCTGAAGGACTACCTCGCCACTTTCGACAAGAAGCTCACTTTGGGCCAGGTGATCACGCCAAGTCTATTCAACCGAATGCTGAAAGACGTCTCGGATGAATCTGAAAAGGCACTGATAATGGAGGCAGTCCTGCGCAGCCAGACGCAGGCCTATTACGGCCCACGCAATGCCGGGCACTTCGGCCTGTCGCTGGGTTCCTACGCCCATTTTACTTCACCAATCCGGCGCTATGCCGATCTGCTGGTTCATCGTGCGCTGGTCGATGCGTTTCATTTGGAGCAGCCTGCACCCGCGGGCGATATCCCCGCGCACTCCGGCTTGTCGGAGCGGGATCGCGATGATCTGTCCAAGGTCAGCGAAGCAATCAGCGATGCTGAACGCCGCGCGATGATGGCCGAGCGCGAAACCACCGACCGCTATGTCGCGGCTTGGCTATCGGCGCGGGTGGGCGAAGTGTTCGAATGCCGGGTAACCGGGGTCCAACGGTTCGGCCTATTCGCCACGATCATCGGGCTGGGCGGAGACGGACTGGTGCCAATCTCAGTGCTGGGCGACGAGCGGTTCTTTCACGATGAAAAGGCGCAAGTGCTGGAAGGCGAACGGACTGGAACCAAGTTCGGGCTGGGCCTAATCCTGCGGCTCAAGCTGGCAGAGGCCAATCCGCTGACCGGTGCGCTGAAGTTCGAGCCTGAAGACAGCGAAGGCCGGATCGAACCGCGCGGGCGGCCGTTACCGCTCAAGCACAAGGGCAACCATCTCGCTGGAAAGCGCGGGCGGCCGGGCAATATCCGGCATCAAAGCAAACGCAAGTAGTGGTGCGGCGCGCACAAAGGCGCACCCAACACGCGTCGTCATTGCGAGCGTAGCGAAGCAATCCAGCTCGGTTTATGCGGCTCTGGATTGCTTCGCTACGCTCGCAATGACGTCTGTTTGAGGCGGCGCAGTTAGCTCAGCCGGTCAAACTCGGCGTCGCTCATCCCGCCCGGAATAATGTAGATCGGGCAGGAAAGCTGGCCGGATATCGCGGTGAAGTGTGCAATCAGAGGCCCAGGCCCACCGCTGGCCGATGCGCCCAGTACCAGCGCGGAAATTTCGGGATGTTCGGCCAGATAATCGCGGATCACGCTGACCCCATCGCCCTGCCGCACCGCGATCGCCGGGCTCTGCCCGCTTTCGCTCAGCAGGCTGCCGGCCGCAGACATCACCAGCTGTTCGGCACGGGCTCGGGCTTCGGCTTCGATGGTCGCCTGGATGCCGCTGAACGCCACGAATTGCTGGCGCGGGACCAAGGCCAGCAAGTGCACCTGACCGCCGGTGCGCGCGGCGCGGCGCGCGGCAAACCGCAGCGCGGTGGCGGCCTCGGCAGTCTCGTCCATGATCACCAGATAAACGCGCATTGTCAGGCCCCCATTTGGGCGATATCCGATACAATCGTATTCTGCGCAAGCATCTTGCCGTTCGGGCGATTTCTGGTCAGAGACGAAGCGAAATTAGCTCCCCAGCGAGGATCAAGGCAAAACCATGCCCATCGAAATCAAGATGCCCGCACTTTCACCAACGATGGAAGAAGGCAGTCTGGCCAAATGGCTGGTTAAAGTCGGCGACACCGTCAAGTCAGGCGACATCATGGCCGAGATCGAAACCGACAAGGCGACGATGGAATTTGAGGCCGTCGATGAAGGCGTGATTATCGCCATTGCCGTGCCCGAAGGTTCCGAAGGCGTGAAGGTCGGTACGGTCATTGCGACCCTGGCGGGCGAGGATGAGGATGCTTCAGCGGTGCCGGTGGCAGAGGCTGCGAAGCCTGCCCCAACTCCTAAGCCCGCTCAGACAGAGACTATCGAAGCCCGCACACCGACCGTCGCGCCAAGTGCCTCGACAAGCTCAGCACGGGCGGAGGTTGCCAAGGGTGACCGGCTCATCGCGTCGCCGCTGGCCAAACGTATTGCCGCGCAGATAGGCGTCGATCTGAAAGGGATTACCGGCAGCGGCCCCAATGGCCGGATCGTCAAGGCTGACGTTGAGGGTGCAGCGCCCGGCGTATCGTCAATCGCCGCAGCAGCGCCTGCCGCCGCAGCCACGTCCGCTGCGGTGCCGGACTTCGGAATTCCGTTCGAGACGGAAAAGCTCAACAACATCCGCAAGGTCATCGCCCGCCGCTTGA
>JANMHL010000217.1:0-6631 GCA_031375125.1 Novosphingobium sp.
GTTGCCGAGCCACTCCAGCGCCGTTTTCAGCTTCTGCGGCGGCTGGGCCATCGCGACCAGCCACATCATCAGCGGCAGGAAACCGATTACGAACACCAGATCGCCGGTCGGGCGGCTCAGTGGCAGGCTGGGCACGGCGGCAATGGCGGTGATCGGCAAGATCAGCGCGGCCCACCACGGCAAACTGGGCGTGCGGAAACCCTCGACATATTTGCGACCGATCCACACCCCCAGAACATAGGCAAAGCCGACCCGGGGCAGCGCCATCCACCAGGTCTGCCAGCTGGGCGCGTTGACCCCCATGGTGTCGGCGCCGTGCAGTTGGACAGTGTAGATCAGCCAGCCGCCCATTACCGCAGCCAGCACCAGCATCGCATTGCTGGGGACCCGTTTCAGAACCGCAGCGTGGAGGAAGTTGGCCAGCAGTTCATAAAACAGCGTCCATTGCGGGCCATTGTAGCGGTAAAACGGTCCTGCCCCGGCCAGACTGGGGATCATCATCAGATCGAGCGCCAACCACCAAAGCAGGGTCAGCGGATCGGCCATCCCGATCACGAACGCCCGCACCACCGCAACCCCGGCGCCGACTGCAACGAGCGGCCACAGCCGCTTGAACCGCGCCCAGGTGAATTCAAACGCGCCGATCCCGGTCCGCAGCTTCTTTTCGGTCGAAACTGCCAGCACGAAACCTGAAAGCAAAAAGAACAAATCGACGAACAGATAGCCGCGCACAAATGGGCCGCCGATCCGGTAAACAATGTCGAGGTGATAGAACACGATCATGAAGGCCGCGATCCCGCGCAGGCCATCAAGCTGGAACATTCGTGGGCTATGCGCCGCGCCTGCAACCGTGCTGTTCATCAATCCGTCTCCCCCTGCCTGCCGTGGTTACAACAGCTTGCCGGGCAAAGATCAACCGCGCCTGTTGGGCCGGACTGGACGGGAAGGGTGCTGCTCCCTATATGGGCGGTTCGATGAACCGGATCGTCCTCGCCCTCTTGGCCCTGTTTGCAGGGATTGCCGCGCAGGTTGCCCCTGCCGAGGCACGGGTGCGTGGTGAGACTGTGATCGGCGCGACGCTGGGTCAGCGCGCTGCGGCACGGTCGGCTTCGGCGGTTGAAGTGGCCGCAGCGTTTCGCGCGCCCCCGCGCCCCGAAAGTCATGATGGCGATACAGCCGATCAGCCGCTGCTGCGGGGCCACAGCTTTGCCCCCGCCGTCCGGATCGGCCCTGACCGCGCCCACGAATAGCCGGACCTGATTGGGCCGCTTTGCTGCGGCCCATTTGCGGGCGCCTGTGCGCCGCGCTGAACCAGTGTCATACCCTTCATATAATTCAGGAAATCCCTATGCTCGGCGCCATCACCAAGGCCCTTTTTGGATCGTCCAACGATCGCTACGTCAAATCGCTCGGCAAGACAGTCGACCTGATCGCCGCTTACGAGCCAACTATTGCCGCGCTGTCGGACGAAGAACTGCAGGCCCAGACCCCCAAGTTCCGGCGGATGCTGGAAGAAGGCAAGACGCTCGACGATCTGCTGCCAGAAGCCTTTGCGACGGTTCGCGAAGCATCGGTCCGGGTGCTGGGGATGCGGCACTTTGACGTCCAGATGATCGGCGGGATGGTGTTGCATCGCGGTGAAATCGCCGAAATGCGCACGGGTGAGGGCAAGACCCTGGTTGCGACGCTGGCGGTCTATCTCAACGCGCTGGAGGGCAAGGGCGTCCACGTCGTTACGGTCAACGATTACCTCGCCCGGCGCGACGCCGAATGGATGGGGCAGATTTATACCTGGCTGGGGCTGACCGTGGGCATCATCGTGCCCAATCTGTCCGAACCCGAACGGCGCGAAGCCTACGAATCTGACATTACCTATGCCACCAACAACGAGCTTGGCTTCGATTACCTGCGCGACAACATGAAGCATGAGCGCAGCCAAATGGTCCACCGGCCGTTTAACTATGCGATCGTCGATGAAGTGGATTCGATCCTGATCGACGAAGCCCGCACCCCGCTGATCATTTCCGGCCCGACCGACGACAAGAGCGACCTCTATGTCCAGGTCGATGCCATCATAAAAGTGCTGGCCGAAGAGAATTACGAGAAGGACGAGAAGACCAAGAACATCACCCTGACCGAAGACGGGGTCGAATGGGCCGAGCGCCAATTGGAAGCCGCCGGGTTGCTGGTCGGGTCGAACCTCTACGACGTCGAAAACACCCAGGTTGTTCACCATCTCGACCAGAGCCTGAAGGCGAATGTGATGTTCAAACGGGACATCGATTACATCGTCAAGGAAGACAAGGTGATCATCATCGATGAGTTCACCGGGCGGATGATGGATGGGCGGCGCTGGTCGAACGGGCTGCATCAGGCGGTCGAGGCCAAGGAAGGCGTGCATATCGAGCCTGAGAACCAGACGATGGCCTCGATCACCTTCCAGAACTTTTTCCGGATGTATCCCAAGATTTCCGGCATGACCGGCACCGCCGCCACCGAGGCCGCGGAATTCTTTGACATCTACAAGATGAACGTCGTCACGATCCCGACCAACGTAACGGTGCAGCGGGTCGACGAAGAAGACGAATTCTACAAAAACACCAACGACAAATTTGCCGCGATTGCCAAACTGATTTCGGAGAAAAGCAAGTCCGGTCAGCCGGTGCTGGTCGGCACCGTCTCAATCGAAAAGTCTGAACTGCTGTCCGAATTCCTCAATCAGGAAGGGGTCAAGCACGCCGTGCTGAACGCCCGCTTCCACGAGATGGAAGCGCATATCGTGGCGCAGGCCGGCAGCCTTGGCGCGGTGACCATTGCCACCAACATGGCCGGGCGCGGGACCGACATCAAGCTGGGCGGCAACCTTGAATTCCGGATCGAGGACGAGCTGAAGGACGTGCCCGCGGGTGCGGAACGCGACAAGGCGATTGCGAAATTCGCCGAAGAAATCGAAGCGCAACGGCAGCTGGTACTGGCCGCAGGCGGGCTGTGTGTGATCGGCACCGAACGCCATGAAAGCCGCCGGATCGACAACCAGCTGCGCGGCCGTTCGGGCCGTCAGGGCGATCCCGGTCTGTCGAAGTTCTACCTGTGCCTCGAAGACGATCTGCTGCGGATTTTCGGACCGGATACGCTGTTTTCCAAGATGATGAATTCGAACCTGGCCGATGGCGAGGCGATCGGTTCCAAATGGCTATCGAAAGCGATCGAGACCGCGCAGAAAAAGGTCGAAGCGCGCAATTACGATATCCGCAAGCAAGTCGTCGAATATGATGACGTGATGAACGATCAGCGCAAGGTGATCTACGAACAGCGCTCCGACATCATGGATTCCGAAACCATTGACGAGGTGGTCCACGATATGCGGCAAGACACCGTCAACTCGCTGGTCGCGAGCGCCTGCCCGCCGGGGTCCTATCCCGAACAGTGGGATGTCCCGCTGCTCAAGGAAAAGGTCACCGAAGTCCTTGGGCTGGATGCCCCGATCGACGATTGGCTGGCCGAAGACGGGATCGAACCTGACGATCTGGAACAGCGGCTGGCTGAAGCTGCCGATGCCAAGATGGCCGCCAAGATGGGCGATGACAACTCGATCTGGCGGCAGGTTGAAAAGCAGATCCTGCTTGAACGGCTCGACCATTATTGGAAAGAGCACCTCGCGACGCTCGATGCGTTGCGCCAAGTGGTGTTCCTGCGGGCCTATGCCCAAAAGCAGCCGATCAACGAATACAAGCAGGAGGCCTTTGGCCTCTTTGAACGGATGCTCGGCGCCATCCGTGAGGATGTGACCCGGATCCTGATGAACAGCGAACTGCGGATGCCCGATCCAATCGATCTGCCTGAGCTGCCAGCCTTTCTGACCAGCCACATGGATCCGTTTGGCGGTGAGGTCGATTCCATGGGCCGGACCCCCGGGGCAGAGGCCATGCTGAGTGCGCTAGGTAGCGGCGCAGCTTCGGCGGCTGTAGCATTGGCGGGCGGCGATCCTTATGCCGACATGGGCCTGTCACGCAACGCGCTGTGCCCGTGCGGCTCAGGGCAGAAGTACAAGCACTGCCATGGCGCTGCGGGCTAACAATCCCCCTCCCGCTTGCGGAAGGGGAGTAATATGGACTGGCTGACCCCCGCCTTCTTCGGCACCGCGTTGCTCTATGCCTCGGTCGGGTTCGGCGGTGGATCGACCTATAACGCGCTGCTCAGCCTGGCTGGGTTTGATTACCGGCTGCTGCCAATCATCAGTCTGTGCTGCAATGTCGTGGTTGTTACTGGCGGGACGATCCGCTTCGCCCGCGCCGGAGTGCTGCCCTGGCGCCGCGCGCTCACGCTGTCGCTAATTGCTGCGCCGCTAGCCTTTTTGGGCGGGCTGACCCCAATCCGCGAGGCAACGTTTCTGCTGCTGCTGGGCCTCAGCCTGATCGCGGCGGGCCTGGCGCTGTTCGTGCCGCGTTCGCCTGACATGGACAGCAATCCGGCACCATCGGCGCGCTTTGTTGCACTTGCCGCAGCGCCGCTGGGCTATCTGGCCGGACTGGTCGGGATTGGCGGGGGGATCTTCCTCGCCCCGCTGCTGCACCTGACCCGCTGGGCCGGAGCGCGGCAGATCGCGGCGACGACCAGCCTGTTCATCCTGATCAATTCGCTGGCGGGGCTGGCCGGACAGCTCGCCAAGAACGGCCCGGACCGCTTTACCGAGGCACTGACCCCGGCCTTGCCGCTGCTGGTTGCCGTAGTGATCGGCGGACAGCTCGGCAGCCTGCTGGCACTGCGCTGGCTGCCCGAACGGGTAATCCGCTGGCTGACGGCGGCGCTGACGATCTGGGCCGGATCGCGGCTGCTGCTGGCCTGAAATAGCAAAAACCCCGCCGGTTAGGGCGGGGTTTTTACAATGCCCGGGCGGGGATGGCTCCCCGAGTAGGATTCGAACCTACGGCCAAGTGATTAACAGTCACCTACTCTACCGCTGAGCTATCGGGGAATGCTCCCCCGCCTGCGGGCAGGGGAGCGCCTATAACAGCGCCAATGCGTTTGGCAAGCCGCCCTTCGCCAATTTTTCAGACCTGGAACTGTTCGGCGAAGATCCGCTCTTCCAGCGTCTTGCCCGGATCGAACAGCAAGGTTAGCTGCCGGTCGCGCGCAACTTTGACCTGAACCTCCACGATATCGCGCAGTTCCTTCTGATCGGCGACGGCGGCGACCGGGCGCTTGTCGGGATCGAGCACGCGAAAGGTGATCTCGTAATGATCGGGCAGGATCGCCCCGCGCCAGCGCCGCGGGCGGAACGGGCTGATTGGGGTCAGCGCAACCAGCGCCGATGTCAGCGGCAGGATCGGGCCGTTGGCCGATAGGTTATAGGCGGTTGATCCTGCTGGAGTCGCCACCAGCACGCCGTCGCAATAGAGCTCGGCCATCCGGACCTTGCCGTTGACCGAAACCTCCAACCGCGCAGTCTGGCGGGTTTCGCGCAGCAAGGAGACTTCGTTGATGGCGAGCCGGGTGACTTGCTTGCCGCTGCCCAGCGTCGCCGTCATCGCCAACGGGGTGATGGTCAGCTGCTTGGCGCGGCTGATGCGATCGGCCAGCAGGCGGCTAGACTTGGGCTTGTTCATCAGGAACCCGACAGTACCCAGATTAAGACCGTAAGCCGGGATCACGTTCCCGGTATCGAGCATTTCGTGCAAAGTATGCAGCATCTGCCCATCACCGCCCAAAATGACCGCCACGTCCGCCTCATCCAGCGGCACAAACGCGGTGTCCTGGCGCAGCGCCTCAGCCGCTTCAGCAGCGCGGGGGGTATCTGAAACCAACAGGGCGAGGGCAGGGGTTTTGCGCATGATGCGAGGGTCATATGGGCAATTGGAACACTTTGGTAGGGGCCTTGTGCTATCCGCCAAATGATGGACGCGATGCATCCCGATGCCCATTCTTCGCGCAGTGATGCGCTGACCGGCCTCCCGGGTCGCGACGCGGCGCGTGCGCGACTGGCCGATTGGCTGGAGCGGGGCGAGCCGGTTCACGGCCTGTTGATCGGGCTCAGGCGGTTTGACGCGGTCAATCTGGCCTATGGCAGCGCCGCTGGTGATGCCGCCTTGGCCGAGGTTGCCGCGCGAATTCGCCACTTTGCCCACGGCGAGCTGGAAGGCGCTTGGATCGCGGCGCGCGGCGGCGGCGGGCAGTTTCTGCTGCTAACCACCGAACCGTGCAGCCGCGAACGTTGGCAAATGGTCAGCACGCAAGTGCTAGACCGGCTGGCCACACCCATTCTGGTCGGCGGCAGCACCATGCGGCTTTCCCCGCGCGGGGCGCTGCTGCGCTCGCTAGGCGGCGAAGAAGTCGATTCGCTGCTCGACCGGCTGGGGCAAACGCTGGTCACCGTGATGGCCGCCCAAGGCCGGCGGCTCAGCTGGGCCGATGGCGAAGCAGTCCGGGCCGGACGCAGCGCGGCGCAGCTGGAAAGCGATCTGCTCCACGCGCTCGATCGCGGGGAGATCGAAGTGGTCTATCAGCCGCAGTGGTCGTGCGGCAATGATAGCCTGACCGGGGCCGAGGCGCTGGCCCGCTGGAACCATCCCAAGCTGGGCCGGATTGGCGCAGGCGCGCTGTTCGCGATTGCCGAACGGGCCGATCACGTAGC
>JANMHL010000222.1:0-4934 GCA_031375125.1 Novosphingobium sp.
AGCCCTGCTGGACCCGGCGGATCGCGCGATAGAAATCGAGCGACAAATCGGTGCGGCGATAGAACGGATCGGCCGGCGCATCGACGTCAGCCTCGCCCGGCGGCATTTCGGCGAGCCGGGTCAGCGTGGCCAGCGCCAGTGCGGGCGTGCCAAAAAACAGATAGCCGTCGCCGCCCTGAAAGCTGACTTCGGGCTCGAGCCGGATCCCGGCGCGCAAGAAGCGCCGCCGGGTCCAGGGCGAGAGCGGCCAGGCCAACCGGTCGGCAAAGCTATCGGGGTGCGCGCCGCGGCCCATGCTTTCGCCGTGAGTGTTGAAAATCAGCGCGGCGACATCGGCCAGGCCATTGGCGGCCATTGCCTCGCTCAGCCGCCCTTGCAGTCGCTCAATCGCCAGCGCTGCCGGGATCTGGCCGACAAACCGCCCGGCATCGGAAAACCCGGTCTGGATCGAAACCCGCCCGCGCGCTTTGGCATAATTGCGGTAGGCTTGCTCGGCCAGCAAGGCATCGAGGAACCGCCCGCCGTGCTCCAGCGCAGATTCGGTTTCAAACAGCGGCGAGACATCAACTTTGCCATCGATCCCGAACAGCTTGGCGAAATACAACGCGGCCAGCACCGTGGTCGGCTGTTCGCATTCGGCCACCAGCATCCGGATCGGGGCATCGGCATCGATGTGGCCAAGGATCTGCGCCATCGCCAGGAACTGCCGGATCGCGGTGGAGTTCTCGATCGCCAAGGCGGCGAAATTGCTGCGCAGCGGCTTTGCCTCAGCCAGCAATTCACGCATCCGCACCAATGCGGCTTGGCTGGCGAGGTCGAGTTTGCCAGCAGGATCGATCCGGCGGCGGATCGCGTTTTGCAATTGGCTGGCGTTAACCCGGAAATGGATCCAGCCCATCCCCAGCCCATCAGCGCGCATCGCGGCGGCGACGGTCAGCAGCGTTGCAGCCGCTGCGTCATCGGCGTGGGCGGCTTCGTGTTCCAGCTCGGTCATGATCGCGGACAGGCTGGTCAGCTTGAACGGATGGTCGGCGGTCAGGTGATTGGCGGCGTCAGACAGCGCCGCCGGATCGCTCAGATCGGTCGCCCCCAGCCGCTCGGCCTGCAAGGCGGAATAGCCCGATGCAGCGCGCAACCGGTCGGCAATTTCGGGCGCGGCATCGGCCAGTGCATCGGCATAACGTGCGAGCCGCTCAGCCTTTTCCTCCAGCCGGTAACGCAGCGATGTCGCCCACGAAATGTCGGTCCGCCCGTCCATGTCATAGCCGACCCAGGTGGCGAACCGCAGCGGCATGGGGCTCAGGCTGCGCCACTGATCGGGCCAATGCTGGCGGGCCTGGCTCAGCAGCGTGCGGACCATCGCATCGCGCGCATCCTGCGCCCGACCCATCGCATCCATTGCCGCACGGTGTTCGCTGTCGAGCGTGATCGCATCGCGGTCATGCGGCGCAACGCAGGCCGTGCCCGCGCCGATTTCGCCGGTTGAGGCCACGCTGGCGACCGCCTCGGTCTGGCGCTTGGTCAGCAGAAATGTGGGATGCGCGGTGAACACCACGTGCGCCACCGGATGCCGCCAGCGCGCCGCAAAATGCGCGAAATCGGGCGCGGCGGTGCGGCCCGCAAGCCGCGCATGGTTTTCGGTTTTGGATAGCGGGGCGAGCAGGTGGCTGAGCCGGTGGGCGCGGGCCAGCAGGCCTTCGCATTCCAGTTCGGCGACCAGCGCAGCCACATCGTCCAGCGTCAGATCGCCGTTCTCAATTCGCCGCGACAGTTCCAGACTGAGCTGGAACACCGGATTGAACAGCGGCGTTTCCGCCGTGCGCGGGTGCAGTTCCTGAAGGCGCGCGTCGAGCTGCGAAAGCAAGGTCATGTTCGCGAACTTCCTACTTTCGTCATTGCGAGCGCAGCGAAGCAATCCAGGGCCGCATAAACCGCTCTGGATTGCTTCGCTTCGCTCGCAATGACGAGGGTTTGCTTAGACATGGTCGCTATTTGGCCAACCCCGCAGCAGCCCGTGCCGCTGCTTCAATCGCCGCAAGATCGGGCGGACCCTTTTGCACCAGCCAAGATCCGCCGCAGCACAACACGCTCTCGAGCGCCAGCCAGGCGGGCGCGGTGGCGGCGGTGATCCCGCCGGTCGGGCAGAATTTGACCGAGCCGAACGGTGCGGAAATTGCTTTCAGCGCCGGAATCCCGCCATTGGCCTCTGCCGGGAAGAACTTGAACCGGTCCAGCCCCAGATCGAGCCCGCGCATGATGTCGCTGCTGGTGGCGATCCCTGGCAGGAACGCGGTGCCCGAGGCGATGGCGGCCTTGGCCAGTCCATCGGTGAAACCGGGCGAGACGATGAACTCGCTGCCCGCCGCCAGCGCATCTTCCAGTGCGTGTTCGTTCAGCACCGTACCCGCGCCGACAATCGCGCCGGGCACTTGCTTCATCTCGCGGATCACATCGAGCGCCGATGCCGTGCGCAGCGTGACTTCGAGCACGGGCAATCCGCCTGCCACCAAAGCTGCGGCAATCGGCGCGGCATGGGCGGCGTCTTCGATTACCAACACCGGGATCACCGGCGCACTGCGCATGATGGTTTCAATCGGGCTCACGACAGGTGTTCCTTGGCAAAAGCAGCCGCCGCACCGAACAGGCCGGGCTGGGGATGGGTGATCAGTTTGACCGGCAGCGCGGCCATCAGTTCGGCAAAACGGCCCTTCGCGGTGAAGCGGTGGGCAAAGCCCGATTGCAGCAGCGTGTCCTTGATCCGCAGGCCAAGGCCTCCTGCAATGACCACGCCCGCTGCCCCTTGGGCCAGCGCAATGTCGCCTGCGAACGAGCCGAGCGAGAGGCAGAACCGGTCCACTGCGGCGGCGGCCAGACTGTCTTCTCCGCTGGTGCCAAGGCCCCACAGGGTCCGGTCATCAAGCGGCTGGATCGCACGTCCTTCCATGCTGGCCAGCGCTTCATAGATATCGACAATCGCCGGGCCGCAGATCACCCGTTCGGCTGAAACCCGGCGGTGGCGTTGGCGCAGCCGGGCGAGGATCGCGTCTTCGATACTGTCGATCGGAGCGAAATCTACATGGCCGCCCTCGGTCGCTTGCACCCGGTAATCGCCGCCGCCGCTGCGCCAGATATGGGCCACGCCAAGCCCGGTGCCTGGGCCGACGATGCTGAGTGTTCCGGCATTGGGCAGTGGCACTTCCGGCCCGGCCAGATGGACGAAATGCTCGTCCCCGGCGCAGGCCACAGCATGGCCGACCGCGCCGAAATCATTGATCACGGTATAGCGTTCGGCACCGAGTTTTTCGGGGATCAGCGCGGGCCGGATAACCCACGGGTTGTTGGTAAAGCGGATCACTTCGCCGCCAACTGGCCCAGCGATCGCAATCGAAACGGCAGTCGGCAAAGTGCCGCCCTGCATCCGGGCGAAATGTTCCCACGCGGTCTGAAAGCTGGCGTGGTCCTTGGTGTGGAGTGTTGCCGGTTCGTCCAGCGTGATCGCGCCATCCGCCGCGACTTCGGCCAAAGCAAACCGCGCGTGGGTGCCGCCGATATCGACTGTGACGAGCGGCGTGGTCACAGCCCCGCCTCGGCCAGCATCGCTGATCCGCCATGTTCGGCGCCATCGGCGTGGTTGCGCAACATCGCGAACAGTTCGCGGCCCATGCCCATCGACGTTTCGGTTTGCCGCGCCGGAGTGCGGCCCGTCAGATCGGCCAGCACTTCGAGCGCGCCATTATGTGCGCAGAGCCGAATCACGTCGCCATCCTGCACCAGCGCCAGTGGCCCGCCGCCCAGTGCTTCGGGGGTGATATGGATCGCGGCGGGGACTTTGCCCGATGCGCCCGACATCCGCCCGTCAGTCACCAGCGCGACCTTAAAGCCCTTGTCCTGCAGCACACCCAGCGGCGGGGTCAGTTTATGCAATTCGGGCATCCCGTTGGCGCGCGGTCCCTGAAAGCGGACCACGACGACAACATCGCGGTCCAGTTCGCCCGCCTTGAATGCGGCCTGGACCGCTTCCTGGCTGTCAAACACCCGCGCGGGGGCTTCGATGGTATAGCGTTCCGCCTCAACCGAGCTGGTTTTGAACGTCCCGCGGCCAAGATTGCCCGCCACCAGCCGCATTCCGCCATCGGGATGGAACGGGGTTGCGACGGGGGCGAGGATCGTATCGTCGAGACTAACGGCGGGAGCGGGCTGCCAGACCAGCGCGCCGTCCACCAGCTGCGGTTCCTGCGCATAGTCAGCCATGCCGCCGCGCGCGATGGTCAGCACGTCGCCATGGGCGAGCCCGGCATCCAGCAATTCGCGCACGACATAGCCCATCCCGCCAGCGGCGTGGAAGTGGTTCACGTCGGCGCTGCCATTGGGATAGACCCGCGCGATCAGCGGCACCGCGGCGGACAGCTCGTCCAGATCCTGCCAGTCGATCCGGATCCCGGCCGCGCGGGCCATGGCCGGAATGTGGATCGCATGGTTGGTCGATCCGCCGGTCGCCAGCAGCCCGACAGCGGCGTTCACAATCGCTTTTTCATCGACCACCCGGCCCATCGGGCGATAGTCACCATCCTCGCGCCCAATCTCGGTCAGCCGGTGCACCGCCTGCCGGGTCAGGGCTGAGCGCAGCGGCGTGTTCGGCGGGACAAAACTGGCACCGGGAACGTGCAAGCCCATCAGTTCCAGCATCATCTGGTTGGAATTGGCGGTGCCATAAAACGTGCAAGTTCCGGGCGAGTGATAGCTGGCACTTTCGCTTTCGAGAAGGTCGGCGCGGGTCGCCTTGCCTTCGGCATAGAGCTGGCGGACCTTCTGCTTGTCCTTGTTGGCGAGGCCTGATGGCATCGGCCCGGAAGGCACAAAGATCGCAGGCAAGTGGCCAAATCGCAGCGCGCCGATCACCAGCCCCGGTACGATCTTGTCGCAAATGCCAAGCA
>JANMHL010000232.1:0-4277 GCA_031375125.1 Novosphingobium sp.
GTGGCGACAATGGCGGCAGACGTGTCGCAATCGCCTGCCTGTGCCTTGCGCTCGGCCAGATAGCCCTGCCAATGCGCGGCATCGCGGTCGAGCTGGACATTCATCGCCAGCGCATTGCCGGGCAGGGACTGCAAGCTGCCCGCGTTCCAGATGGTCCGGACATTGCCATAGGCCGCGCTCAATGCGGCGCTGGTTGGAAAGCCGCGCGGGCGGATCACGCCAGCTTCACCCAGCCGGGTCGCGGCATCCCAGACCGGCCCCGATGGCCCGGCATAGGTCCGGTTGGTCAGCGCAAAAACGGCCACCCCGGCATCGGGGATCAGCAACATATGGCTGCCGTACCCGGGAAATCCGCCGCCGTGATACAGCACTTGGCCCAGCGCGCAGTCCTGCGCCGCGATCAGCCCAGCGCCATAGACCGCCGCCAGCTTGCACTCGCTGCGCAGGGTGCCAGGGCGATTGCGCAGTTGCGGCAAGCCGCCGCCATATTGCATCGCTCGGATCGAAGCGCCGCGATTCTGCGGGCTCCCCGCGGGCCAGGCCGACAGCAGAAAGCCCAGCCAGCGAGCGTAGTCATTTGCGCTGGTCGTGATCCCGCCCATCGCCCCGAACGCACCGTGGGCCATATACGGCTCGGCGCGCCAGGCATTGTCTTCCCAGCGATAACCGATGGCCCGGCGCGCCAGTGGGACATCGGCGATTTCGTAAGTGGTGTCCGTCATGCCCAGCGGCGCGAACACACTCGCGGCGATGTGCTGTGAGAAATTCATGCCGGTGATATTGCTGATTACCCGGCCCAGCATCGCATAGCCAAGGTTGGAATATTCAAACCGCGTTCCGCGCGGGGCGGTGCGGGGCACGCCGGACTTAAGCAGGCGAGTGAATTCAGCCTCGGCCAGTGGCTGCTGCCGGTCGCCCCACGGATCATCGGTGACGAACCCGGCGCTGTGGTGAAGCAGATCGGCGATGGTGATGTCGGCGCCCCAGCTTTTGACCTCGGGAATGTATTTCCAGACGGGATCGTCCAGCCGCAACCGGCCTTCGTCGCGCAACCGCGAGATCGCATAGCCGGTGAAAGCCTTGCTCATCGAAGCAATCCGGAAACCGGTGTCGGCGTTGACGGGCCGCGCACCTTGGCCGAGCGCTTGCTGGCCGAACGCCTTTACGTGAACCAGTTTGCCATCCACCACGACGCCCCAGACCATGCCCGGCACATGATTGGCGATCATCCATCGTTCGAAATCGGCGTCGAGCGCAGCATAGGTGCTGATGGCGGCGGCTGGCGCACTGGGCGCAGGCTGCGCAGTCGCGGTCAGGGCGGGGGCCAGGGTCAAAGCCGCGGCGATCAGATGCAAAGTCCTCATTCCCGCAGACTAACACTGCGACCTAGCGATTGACAGCATCGGTCTGGCCCCCGAACACAGTCGCCAAGGAGAACTGCCAATGCCCCAACGCGCGCTGATCGAAAAACGCCCTTGGCTGCTGGCCAGCTTGATTGCCGGGATCGGCTATTACTTCCTGCGCGGCGATAGTTTGCCGGATATCTATGAGTGGGCGCTGAAAGGCGCCGGGGTTGCGCTGCTGGCGGTCTATGCGCTGTCCCGGTATCATGGCGCAGATTCGCGGCAGATCGCGGCAGTCATGGCGCTGGGCGCAGTGGGCGACGTGTTGATCGAGCTGCAACTGGAATGGGGCGCGGCGGCATTTCTGGTCGGGCATCTGGTGGCGATACACCTCTACCTGCGCCATCGCAGACCGTCGCTTGAGGCGAGTCAGAAGGTGCTCGGACTGGCGCTGATCGCGCTGACCCCGCTGATTTCGTGGTGGCTGACCGGCAGCATACTTGTCGCGGTTTATGCGTTGGGGCTGGGCGCGATGGCCGGAGCCGCCTGGACCAGCAGCTTTCCGCGATACCGGGTTGGGATCGGGGCAGCGCTATTCGTTGCCTCGGACTTGCTGATCTTCGCGCGGTTGGGCGTGCTGGCGCAGAGCCCGCTGCCCGGTTTGCTGATCTGGCCGCTATACTATTTCGGTCAGTTCCTGATCGCAACGGGCGTAGTCGGAGAACTCAAGAGCCGCGCCATGCGGCGATAGTCGTTCGGTGCAGTTCGCGGCGATAGCCTTCATAGCCGCCGGTCGCGCGGTGGAGGACTGAGCGATTGTCCCACAGCACCAGCATCCCCGGTTCCCACCGGTGGCGATAGACGAAGCGTTCGTCGCTTTGCCATTGCTGCAGTTCAAGCAGCAGCGGAAAGGCCTCAGTCTCCTCCATCCCTTCGATCCCAACGATGTAGCCTAGTGTGGAATAGAACCCGCGCCGCCCGGTTTGGGGGTGGGTCGGGACCAGCGGATGGGTTTGGGTGGCGCGGGCGGATTCGTCTGGCCGGATGTCCATCGATCGGCCCTTGTCCTTGGTGCCATAACTGCCATCGGGGGCATAGGCGAGGCGGGCTGAGTGGACCGCGACCAGATCGGCCAGTTCAGCCTTGCGCGCCTCCGGCAAAGCCTCCCACGCGGCGTGCTGGTTGGCGTAGAGGGTGTCACCGCCGTGGGGCGGGATTTCGACCGCCATCAGGCAGGTGCCAGCGGGCGGATGGGCCTGAAAGCTCCAGTCGGTGTGCCAGTTCTCAGCGAACAATGGGCTTTGCTCGTCCGCCTCGCGCCGGATTGCGGCGATGTTGCTGCGGCCAGGGATTGGGGCGAAGAACGGATCGTGGCCGAACCCGCCAAAGGCCACGGTGAAGCGTTCCAGATCGTCGTCGCTCAGCCCTTGGTCGGGAAAGGCGAGGACATGATGTAGCAGCCAGATGGCGCGCAGTTCGGCGATTTGGGCCGGATCCAGCGCCCGCCGCAGATCAATCCCGGTGACCCGCGCTCCGCAGGCTTGCCCCGATGGTTCGACTGTTACACTCATCCCCGCCGCCTCCGCTCTGTCCTGCAGCCAGCATCGCGCTGCTTGGCTGCCAAAGCAAGGCCTCAGGCCGGGTAGCTTACAGTCCCATCGGCCGAGCGCTGCAAAGGCGCCAGTGCAGTGACGGCGCTCAGCGGCAATGCCGCGTAGATATGCGGAAACAGCGCGCCGCCACGCGATGGTTCCCAGTGCACCGCATCCCCCAGCGCGGTCAGATCGACCCGCGCCAGCCACAGCCCGGTCTGCCCGGCAAAGTGCTTGTCGAGTGTGCCCACCACCTGCGGCTCAGCCGAGAGGTGGATATAGCCATCGGCCAGATCGGCCGGCGCGCCGTGGAACAGCCCATCGGAAACGAGTTGATCTTTCTGCGCGCTTGTCAGGATTTTCCAGGCGTGATCGGGATGATCGCTCACGCCTCGTCAGCGGGCGGGGCATCGGTCGGCGGGGTATCATCGGTCGCGGGGGCTTCACCCTCAACCAATTCCTCGCCTTCGACATCTTCCTCACCGGCATCGGCCAGCCGCACGGCGGAAACGACGTGTTCCTCGCCAGAGACGTTGAACAACCGCACCCCGGCGCTGCCGCGTCCGATCACCCGCAGGCTTTCGAGCGGCAGACGGATCAGCTTGGCCTGATCGGTCACCAGCATCAGCTGATCGGCGCGGACCGCCGGGAAACTGGCCACAACCGGTCCGTTGCGGGCGATATTGTCGATATTGGTGATCCCCTGGCCGCCGCGTCCGGTCCGCCGGTATTCATAGGCTGAGGACAGCTTGCCATAGCCGTTTGCGCAGACTGTCAGGATGAACTGCTCGTGCTCAGCCAGTTCGGTCATCCGGTCTTCGCTCAGGGTCGAATCGCCGTCCTTTTCACCCTTCCAAGGGGCGAAGCGGACATACTGCTCGCGTTCTTCGGCGCTGGTCCCGACGCGGTGCAGGATCGAGAGGCTGATGACCTCGTCATCGCCCTTCAGCGTCATCCCGCGCACCCCGGTCGAGGTCCGGCTGGTGAATTCGCGCACTTCGTCTCCGGCAAAGCGGATCGCCTTGCCGGCGCGGGTCGCCAGCAGCACATCGTCGCTGGCTTCGAGCAGCGCGACGCCGATCAGCCGGTCTTCCGAGCCTTCATCGAACCGCATCGCGAACTTGCCGTTGCTTGGCACATTGGCAAAGGCGTCCATCGAATTGCGCCGGACATTGCCCTTGGCAGTGACGAACACGACCGAGAGCTTGCCCCATTCGGCCTCATCCTCGGGCAGGGCGAGGACGGTCGCAATCGTCTCGTCTTTGTCGAGCGCCGGCAGCAGGTTGACGATCGGACGCCCGCGCGTGGCCGGGCCGCCTTCGGGCAGCTTCCACACTTTCAG
>JANMHL010000240.1:0-9079 GCA_031375125.1 Novosphingobium sp.
CGTCAAGGTCAAAGACTCGACCGCAACGCTGCCGGTCAGCAATTTTGCCGCAAACGGTGACATGCTGGTGACCGTAATGTCGCAAGCGCAGGTAACTTCGGCTGCAAACCAGCAGTCCGCCGCAACGCCTGCGCCTTCGAACTAATACTTCGCTTCGACTAACTAGGGGTCTCTCTCCCGCCTCCCGAATGGCCCCTTTAGCGCCCGGACCCGTCAAACGGTCCGGGCGCCTTTTTTGTGCGTCTCACGCGCTTGGCTTCGGGTGCGCCCGCAGCGCACGACAATTTTTCGCGAACCCAAATTTTTTGAAGCAAATCGGCACCTTCATTCGTTCTGGAAATGGGCACCCCTGGAACTGGTGGGGCTCAATTCAGATCGCACCAGAATTAAAGGATGGAATTATGAAATCGCTGAAATTGGCAGCTATCGGGCTTGTCTCACTGCATGGCAGCGCCTTTGCCGAAAGCGGCAACGATCAGTCATCTGCCGTGCAGGCCACCAGCAGTAGCAGTGCAACCGAAAGCAGCATCAACAGCTTCGAACTCTCGACCGGGCTGGACTACTCGGTCGGAAAATATGGCGCTGCCACCGATACATCGGTCAGGAGCGTGCCCATCGAAGCCAAGGCTCAGCTTGGCCGGCTGCGCTTGCAGGCATCCTTGCCCTATGTCTGGATCACGGGGCCGGGTCAGATCGTTGGCGGGGTTGTGGTGGGATCGAATGACCCAGCGGCGGTCGCCAACCGCAATGGTCTGGGCGATCTCAGCCTGGGCGCGGCCTATCGGCTGGCCGCCAAACGCGGCGCACTGCCAATGATCGAACTGGGCGGAACAGCCAAGCTGCCGACTGCCAATCAGACGATCGGCACCGGCAAGGCCGACTACGGCATCAATGTCGCAATGTTCAAAACAGTCGGGTCGAACACCACGCTGTTCGGGTCGGTTGGCTATTCGTGGCTGGGCAGCCCAGCGGCCTATCAACTCAACAACGGGGTGACAGCTTATGGCGGGATCAATGTCCGCCCCAACCCGGCGATCAACGTTGGCACCAGCGTTTCATACCGCGAACCCGTGGCGAACGGTCTGCAAGGCCAGGCCGCCGTTTCGCCCTATGTGACCTATCGGGTCAGCCAGCAGTTGGGTCTAACAGGATATACCTCGGTGGGTCTTAACAACGCCAGCCCGCGGGTCGGCGCCGGAATTCGGCTGACCTTGTTCCAATAACGACCTTCGTCTGCGAACTTTGACAGCACCTTGCGGTCGCCAAGCCGGAGGGTGCTGCAAAGTGTTGGTGGCTCAGGTCCTGCCAGGCCTGTAATAGTGCTGGATTGATCAAATGGGCAGCGCGGCGGCCGCGTGGAAAAGCCAACTTAGTCAATTTGCGCCGCGAGTTGTGTTGATTGTTCTGACGAAGGACTATCCAGCCCAAACCGGCGGCAGCACTCTAGAAATGCGACGACAGCACCGAAAGATGGCAGTCATGGTGACTATTTGCTTGAAAGCCATCCGGTGAACGAACGGCAGCTCAGGCCAAATATCGCGTGAAAGCCGCCGTTCCGGATTGTCCACAATAGCCGCCATCAGTTCGTGTTTGCATCGCCAGCATTTTCAACGATAGGAGAACGGCCTCATCTATACGTTGTTAGTCACGCCCGTTGGCCGTTGTCTATCGCTCCCGACCCTAACATTGACCCTAACATCAGGCATGGATTGGGGCGAATCGCGACGAACGTCCGCGGACGTGGAGTCATAAAATATTTCGATAATCCGGTGTGTTACGGACGAATGCGGATTCGAGCGAACAAGGCTCTGGCGGAGAGGGTGGGATTCGAACCCACGGTACGGTTACCCGTACACTGCATTTCGAGTGCAGCGCATTCGACCTCTCTGCCACCTCTCCGCAGAAGTAATCGGTGCCCCGCAAAGGGGGCCAGGCCGGTCGAAGAGCCGGGCGGTTAGCCGATGGCGCGGCGCTTGCCAAGCCCTTTGAACGCGCGTTCGGCGGCAAATTCGGGGGACCGGCAGCGACAGGGCGTTGTTTCGCCGCTGCAAACGCCTATATTGCCGGATATGGACCGCGCTTCGTTCTTTTCCCCCCAGGCTGGCCGCGATATCGACGCGCCGCGGCGGGCCCGTGCCCGGTTCGGGATCGGCGATGTCGTGCGGCACAAGCTGTTCGATTTTCGCGGGGTGATCTACGATATCGACCCAGTCTTCGCCAATTCTGAGGAATGGTACGAATCGATCCCCAAGGAAGTCCGCCCCAACCGCGAACAACCGTTCTACCACCTGCTCGCGGAAAACGGTGATTCGAGCTATATCGCCTATGTCAGCCAACAAAACCTGCTGGGCGACGCCGATAGTGGCCCGGTCGATCACCCCGGCCTGCCCGAACTGTTCGAAGACTTCGACGGCGGGCGTTATCCGCTGCGCCGGAGCATGACGCACTAGGCTCTGAGAGTTTAGCTCTTCAGCTTCCAGCCGCTGCGCAGCAGGAAGTACAAAGCCGTTCCCAGCACCAGATTCAGGACGCCCAGCCCCAGCGCGCCGTTGAGCACGGCTTGGTTGGTGCTGCCGATATCGCTCTGCCCCAGAAAGCCGAAGCGGAAGCCGGAGATCACGTAGAAGAACGGGTTGATCCGGCTGATCGACTGGAACAGCGGCGAGAGGTTATCGATCACGTAGAACGTGCCTGACAGCAGCGAGAGCGGGGCGATTACGAAGTTGGTCGCGGCGGCCAGATGATCGAATTTTTCGGCCCATTGCGAGGTCAGCAGGCCAACCAAGGCCAGCATCACCGATCCCATCAGCCCGAACCAAACCACCGCCCACGGGTGCGCCAGCGTCAGGTGCACGCCCGGCCACAGCATCATCGCGCCGAACACGGCGAGGCCGACCATCACCGCGCGGGTCACCGCTGCGCCAATCAGGCCGAGCATCAATTCGCCTTCGGATAGTGGCGGCATCAGGTAATCGATAATCGTGCCCTGGATCTTGCCGGCCAGAAAACTGAAGCTGGAATTGGCAAAGGCATTTTGCATCATTCCCATCACGATCAGCCCCGGCGCGACGAACGTGGCGAAATTGACGCCCAGGATCATCCGCTCAGACCGGCCCATCGCGACGCTGAATATCACCAGAAACATCAGCGTGGTGATCGCCGGGGCCCAGATCGTCTGGGTCTGGACCTTGAAAAAACGGCGGACCTCCTTCATATAGAGGGTCCACAGCCCCAACCGGTTCAGCCCGGTGAAATGGGGCACCCCCTGCGCCGGAAAGCTGGCTGACCCCGCCCCATTGATGGTGGCGGGCGCGGTTTTGTTATCGGGATCGGGAAAAGGTTGATTGGCCATGCTACGGCGACTATCCGCAGCCTGCCCCAATGGCAAGAACGCGGCGCCAGGCCGCTGAGGAAATTGATTGATGAGCTGGACCGACGAACGGATCGAAAAGCTGACCAAGATGTGGGAAGGCGGCGCAACCGCCAGCCAGATCGCCGAGGAATTGGGCGGAGTCAGCCGCAATGCCGTGATCGGCAAAGCGCACCGGCTCGGCCTGAAAGCCCGGCCCAGCCCGGTCAAGCCCAACGAAAAGGAGGCCGCCGCGCCCGCGCCCAAGGCGGCCAAGGCTGAGGCGCCGCCCCGGCCCGCTCCGGCTGCGCGTCAGGCTGCCCCGGCGCGCGCCACTGCCGCTGCGCCCAGCGCGGCTCCGGCTGGTGGCACCACGCCAGCGCCTGCGCCGACACCCGGTCCGCGAATCGTTTCGGTCGGCCCCGGCGGGTTCCTGCGTCAGGGCCCCGGCGATCAGCAGGCTCCGATCCCGCCCGCTCCGCCGCGCCGCCTGGTTCCGGCCAAGCCCAGCGCGGAAATGACTGAAAAAACCAGCCTGCTGGAACTGAACGACCGGATCTGCCGCTGGCCGATGGGCCATCCGGGCGAAGCGGACTTTCATTTTTGCGGGGAAAAGGTGAACCCCGGCTTCCCTTATTGCGTTCCGCATTGCGGCCGGGCCTATCAGGCGCAGCTGCCTCGCGGTCACCGCCGTCCGCCCCCGCCGTTGCCGTTCGGCGGGCCACGCGTGCGCTGAGCTAATTGCACTGGGCGGGGCTTAACTTCCCCGCCGCCATGCCGTTAACCATGGCATGACAGTGCATGACCCCAATCTTGGCCGCCCCACCGGCGGTTTGCTCGGCTGGCTTGGTTTTGGCCAGCGCCCGGCAGCGGAACCATCGGGCCAAGGCCCTGCGCCGTCCGCACGCGCCGCACCGCTGCAGCAGCGCCAAATGGCCGAAGTTGCGGCGTTCTTAGGCACGCACAAATTGCCGGTCTCCGCGCAGACGCTGATGATCGCCTGGAATTACCTGACCGGGGCCGACAGCCAGATAGTCCGGACGATCGACCGTCAGTTGCAGGCCCGTCAGCCGCTGACCGCCGAATGGCTCGAAGAAACGCTGGATGGCGGCAATGGCGATGATGTCGCCCAGCTGGCCGAGCTGATGCAGCGACTAGAAAGCTCGATCGACGAATTCGCCAAGACCAGCCGCGAGGCTCACAGCGCGACCAGCCAGTATCACACCGCACTGGAAGAGCACGTCGGCGAACTGGAACAGGTGACCAAGGCTGGCGAGGTAATCTCTGAACTGGCGACCATCGCCAAAGTGATGATGCGCCGAACCCGCGATATCGAAAAGCAGATGCTGCGGAGCGAGGCCCAGACCCGCGCGCTGCGCCGCCGCCTCGATGAGGCCCGCCGCAGCGCCGAAGAAGATCACCTGACCGGCCTGCCCAACCGCCGCGCGTTTGAGGCGCTGTTCGACGAAGCCTATCGCCTCGCCCGGGCCAGCACCGAAGTCCTGTGCGTGGCGTTCTGCGATATCGACCACTTCAAGCGGATCAATGACACCCACGGCCACGAAGCGGGCGACCGGGTGCTGAAATTGGTCGCCGACAGCCTGTCGCACATCTCCAACGACAGCTGCCACGTCGCGCGCCACGGCGGCGAGGAGTTTGTGATGCTGTTTTGCGGACAAAAGCTGGAGGAGGCGCAGGCCAAGCTGGACGCGCTGCGCGAGGCACTGGCCGAACGCCGCCTGGTCAACCGGGCCAACGATCAGCCGTTTGGGCAGGTGACGTTTTCCGCCGGGATCGCCGATGTGTTCGCTTGCGGCGATCCGCGCACCGCACTGCGGGCGGCCGATACGGCGCTGTACCGGGCCAAGCTGAACGGCCGCAACCGGATTGAATTGGCCACGCCCGAGGACTGCGCCCCGCCGCAGCTGGACGCGGCGGCGTGATCAATCTGGGTTGACCAGAAACACCACGTATCCGCGAAACAGCGGGTCGCGTTTCAGCGCCGCTGGCTCGCTCCATTCGCCGCCTTGCACCAGCGCAACCTTGTGCGGCACCGGCACCCGGGCCAACTTGGCGAGGTAGGCCGCGTAACCTGGGATCGTCGTGCGGCCCTGATAACTTTGCACCACCACTTCATCGACCACGCCCTGCAGGCTGGCCAGCGCAGCCGGATCGGCGTTGGCGCTCCAGTCCATCAGGCCGGTGGTCGACAGTTTGAACTGCGGATCAAGTTTGCCGCGCAAGGCCTTGAGAAACTGCGCGTAACGATCCAGCCCTTTGGTTGAGGCATCGAAATCAACCTGCAGCCCCGTCACCCGGTTGCCGGCCGCCTGCCAGCGCGCCAGCTCGGCCAGCACCTGCTGCTCGGTACCCGGTGTCCAATCGAGGCTTTGGGCGCGGACCACAAGCCAAACCTCGCCGTGGCCGATGCGCGGCACGGCGCGGAGCGAGACGTAGCGCCCATCGCGGCGCACTTCGCCCGCCAGCAAGTACAGCGTCTTGGCCCGCGCCAGCACCGGTTGCGGCTTGACCCCGGCCCACAGGAAAAACGCGTCGTAGCGTTCCGCCCGAACCCGGCCCGAGGCAGCCGGCGCGCAGGCCGCCAGCAGCAGGCAACCCACCATCGTCATTGCGAGCGTAGCAAAGCAATCCAGCGCCGCATAAACCGCTTTGGATTGCCGCGCTGCGCTCGCAATGACGAACCTTAGGAGAACCCGCTTCACCAGTAATAGCGCAACTTTTTGGCCCAGGCGCTCTGCGGGTAATCGCGCTTCAGCCGGTCGAACCAAGCCTTGCGCTGGCCGACCGAAACGTCGGCGTTGCCGCACGAATTCATCTTGCTGGGGGCATAACACATCACCGCGCGGTATAGCGCATAGGCCTTGTCATTGGGCGCGGCTTTGGGATCGGCGATGATCGCGGTGTAGAAATCGCCGCGGGTCAGCGGCTTACCTGTGAAGCCTTTGGCTGCGCCGCCCAGTTCGTTGGGCTTGGGAGCGCCCCAGTTCACTGCGCCCAGATAATCGACATCATGCATCCGGTAGAAATCTCCGAGGCACAGCCGCCCCGGAATGTCCTGTGGGTTCGCGGCCAGCGCGGCCACGGTTACCGCCAATCGCGCGCATGGATATCCATCAGAGACCTTGGCTGTGGTGAACACGGCCGCCCGGCTTTTCGGATCGGCGAACGGCAGCTTAACGTCAGCGACAAAGTCGGCAAAACGACCATAAACCAAATCGCTGGACAACAACGTAGACAACGCCAGATCGCGTTCCTCAGCGGAATTGTTGGTCGGCCGAGCGATCGAACGCAGCAAGGCAGGCCCCGCCGAATAGGTAATCAACTGGCTGCGAATGCCACCATCGGTAACGGGCGAACCGGCGGCGAAGACTGCACCCAACTGACCGCTGCGTTCCCAGCTCATTGCCAGCCCCAGTTCGGCCAGCGGGCGCTGCCACAGGCCCTTGGCGCTGGGGATCAGTTCTTGCCAGAACCCGGCCTCATTGCGGTCATTCAAGGCGGCCAGGGCCATTCCGCGTAGCATCTGACGGCTGAAGCTGAGGTTAGTCTGCCCGCCCCGCCGCGCATCGTCCGGGACCAGTTGCAGCACCCGCTTGTAATCGCGGCCATAGTAGTAAGCGTGGGTTGCCTGCAGATAACTGAACAGGTCTGGCTGACCGGCAAATTGCGGTGCCAAGGCATCGACCTGCGCCGCGCTGATTGAAGGTTTGGGCGGGCCTTCCTCGGTGTAATTGGTGTCGCGCAGCGCCGCCAAAGTCTTGGCCGCCAGCAGCATCGGACCGCTGATCCCGGCACCTTTGGCGTCTTCATTGAACAGGTTCTTGGTGTCGATTTCCTCGACCAGTTCCGCTGCCGCCACACTGCTGGGCGCGGTGGTTTCCAGCGCCCGTGCATAGCTGCTGCCCAGCGGCTCATACTGCCGCCCCAGCCACAGCCCGCGCCGCAGCAGGCCCTGCGCCGATCCCGCATAGCGCCCGCGCGGCCAGCCTTTAAGGTACGCGCTCAGCGCCTGCAGCCCGCGCGTCACCGCTGCGCGGTCAACCTTCTCACCCACTTCGAAATCGCCGTACTCGCTCAGTGCCGGGGCCTGCGCCGCGGCAAATTCGACCCGGATCAGGGTATAGCTGGCGGTTTCCTTGACCCACGGATCGCTCGCTCCAGCCAGCCCGGCAAAGCCCCGCCGCGCGGTGGCGAAATCTTCGCCGTAAAAGGCATCGGCGGCCTGCAGATAGGTCAGGAATTCACGGCCCGCCGCACTCGCTACGCTGGGCCACTGGTTATAGACCGGCAGCGGCGCGAGTTCCGACTGGGCCTTGTACTTGCGCTCATAGGCGGTGCCAGTCTTGCAGACCTGTTCCGCCCCGGCCCGGGCGCTCAGCAAAGCTGCGCGCTCGGCCGCAGGCAGGCCGCGATTGGCCGCCATTGCGGCGGTTAGCGCGGCTGTCCCCGCCGCAAAGCTCTGGCAGCGTGATCCAGCATAGCCTGCTGTCCGCTCTTCCCACGGCACATCCTTGGTCGGGTACAGCGCCTCACGCAGCAGCCGCCAATCGAGGAACGGTGTATCGAGATAGCTATAGCTGACCTCTTCGCGCGGCAGGGCCAGCCCGGCCATGCTGCGTCCGCCGCGATCATTGAGCAGGAACATCAGATTGATCCGGCTGTCGTTCCCTGGGGCCAGCATCGCCCGGCCCTGACAGGACTGATCCTTGGAAACCAGATTGAACCCGCCCTCACACCCGCCATCGGCGCAGGCGAGCACGGCGGTGGACGTCAGCAGCGCCCCCATGGCAATGAAATGCTTGGCAAATTGGCGGGCCATGGAACAAACTCCTTCGGCCCAGAGGTTCCGCTTTTGCCGAGGTCAGTGCAAGCAAAAAGGGGGCCGCCGCAGCGACCCCCTTTGCATTTTTTTACCCTTGGGCTGCGACTTAGTCGTCGCCCTTGAGGAACGCTGGGACGTGATCCGGAGCCGGACCGTCGTCGCGCCGAGGAGCACGATCACCGCCGCCCGAACGCGGACCACGGTCACCACCACCTTCACGGCGCGGGCCGCGATCACGATCGCCGCCGCCACCGCTGCGCGGACCACGGCGGTCGCCGCGATCACCACCGGGACGATCACCGCGCGGTTCGCGCGGTTCGCGGGCCGGACGGGTATCTTCCAGCTCGGCGCCGGTTTCCTGATCGACGACGCGCATCGACAAGCGAACCTTGCCGCGCGGATCGATTTCGAGAACCTTGACCTTCACGGCCTGACCTTCGGAGACAACGTCGGTAGGCTTTTCAACCCGTTCGTTGCGCATTTCCGAAACGTGGACCAAGCCGTCCTTGCCGCCCATGAAGTTCACGAAGGCACCGAAATCAACGATGGTCACGACCTTACCGTCATAGACCTTGCCGACTTCGGCTTCTTCGACGATCCCAAGGATCCAGGCGCGCGCGGCTTCGATCTGGGCCGGGTCCGAAGACGACAGCTTGATCAAGCCTTCGTCGTCGATGTCGACCTTGGCGCCAGTTTCAGCGACGATTTCGCGGATAACCTTGCCGCCGGTGCCGATGACTTCGCGGATCTTCGCTTTGTCGATCTGCATGGTTTCGATCCGCGGGGCATAGTCTGACAGTTCGGTCCGGGCAGTGCCCAGTGCCTTCTGCATTTCACCCAGAATGTGCGCGCGGCCGTCCTTGGCCTGATGCAGAGCGGCTTCAAAG
>JANMHL010000253.1:0-1575 GCA_031375125.1 Novosphingobium sp.
TTCGCCGCTGATCGCACGCCCTATATCGATCAGGCGCAATCGCTGAACCTCTACATCCCCGCCGATGTCGAAAAGTGGGACCTGATGCAACTGCATCTGCAGGCCTGGGAAAAGGGCATCAAGAGCCTGTACTACCTGCGCTCAAAGTCGATCCAGCGCGCCGGGTTCGCCGGCGGGGTCGAGGCTGACAACACCGCCGAAGCCCCCAAGATCGAGCTGACCGCTGGCGATCAGACCGATTACGAGGAATGCCTGAGCTGCCAGTGAGGCGAGACAATGACTGACGGTTGGGTTTTTTTCGCGATAAGCACGGCGGTATGCGTCGGCGCCTTCCTGAACGGGCTGCGATTTTCACGAATGGATTCAAATCCTTGGACGGGGAAGTCGCTGTTCGGCCTTCCTGTTTCGGGCGGCGAATTACCGGTCGCAAAGGTTCGGCGGATCGGCTTGATCCGGATGGCTGGTTCGGTCTTCGCATTGGCTCTTATTACTGCCGTTTGTTTTGGCTTGCTCGGCCCGGTCGACGGGCTTCAGACAATTGAGCTTGGATAGCATCGCATGACCCTCGGCATTTTCCTTCCCCTGCTGACTGCATTCGGCGCGCTGCTGGCGGTGCCGCTGTTCGTCTGGCAGCTGCGGCGGCTGCCGGGCAAGACCGATCCGGGCTATGACGAGGCGGCGGTCAGCGCCAAGGCGCGGACCTTCAAGACGATCATCGCAGTGGAACTGGCGGCGCCGGTGCTGTTCTTCGTCATATTCAACCTGATTCTGCCCGCTGAGGGCGCGATGGTGCTGTTCTGATGGCGCCTGCCTCCGTTACAATTGAATACGAAAACCCGCTTGCGCTGAGCGGCAAAGGCTGCTTGTTGCAAATGGTTCGCAATATCAAGGAATCGAAGTATCATGCGCAAGTGGCACCGCTGGATCAGTCTGTTTTTCGGCGCTTTCATGCTGTGGATCGCCGCGACCGGCGTGCTCAGCCAGGTCGGCAGCCTCGTCAACAATGGCGGGTTCGAGACCGAGGCGAGCGAGGCGGCGGCCAAGGCCCGAGCGGCAGCAGCCACCCCGGCGGGCTTCGTCTGCCCCGAAACGATAAACTGTCGCCCCAAACCGCCCGAGGTGGACGGCAACTGGAACGTCGGCTTTCTGCACCACCTGCATTCGGGCGAGCAGTTCGGACCGGCGGGCGTGGTGATCTCAATCCTCAGCGGTTTGGCGCTGCTGTTCTTCAGCTTTTCGGGGCTGTGGATGTACATCCAGATGTGGCGCAATCGTTCAGCCAAGGGCCTGAAGCCCGGCTGGTTCTGGAAGTAAGTTTTCAGAAAAGGAAGTTGGTATCACGCAAAGGCGCAAAGGCGCAAAGAAGTGGTGCAGCGCCGCAGGCTCCGGCCTCCACTCTGAACGTTTGGCTGAACCCAACCCGTGAATCAAAAGCGGCTTCGCCCCAAGCCCTACCTCTTTGCGCCTTTGCGCCTTTGCGTGAACCCAATCTTCTTCAACCTATCCCCCACCCACACACCCCCGCGGCTTCGGCCGTTCGGGGGCGCTGTGCTATATCCTTTCGCTGATCGTTTC
>JANMHL010000274.1:0-1753 GCA_031375125.1 Novosphingobium sp.
CTGGCCGTGCTGGGGCTGGCTGCTGCGTTCCAGTATGGCGGGATTGAAGCGCTCGGCAGCCATCTAATCCACGCAAGCATCGCACTCTGTGTCGGGATCATCCTCCACGCCTTTGGCTGGATTGGCGGCGGCGACGGTAAATATTACGCAGCTGCGGCCTGCTGGTTTCCGCTGGGTTTCGGCATCGTCCTGCTGTTCTGCGTGGCCGTATCGGGACTGGCACTATTCCTTGGCTGGTTTGGTCTTCGACGCTTGCGCGGGATCGAAATGGAGCTCGTCCCGGACAATCCTGACGCAGCCAAACTACCCTATGGCCTTGCGATAGCCGCCGGTTCGTTTGCCGCGGCATTGTTGACGCTGCCATGAACCGGCCCGCGCCCCTGTCTCGCCGCGGCGCGGGCTGGATCCGGCGCGCGGCATTGGCGGCCTTGATCGGCTGGACTGGTGCAGCACCGGTCTGGGCCAATTCCGCGCCAAGTTGGCCGGCCGATACCGCTCAGCCCGCCAGCGGCGCAGCGGAGACGGAGCGGCATCAACCAGCGATCACATTCGGCCGCGCGCTCGATTTGGAAGGTACCCCGCTGCGGCTGACCGCTCCGCTGCGCCGGGCATCCAGCCAAGGCGTTCGCAGCGGCGGCACACTGGCGCGCGGGTCTTTCCTGGCGCGCTATCTGCCACTGCGCGGGGCTGGGATCACCAGCGGATTCGGCTGGCGGCGTCACCCGATCAGCGGCGGCTTTAAGTTCCATGCCGGGATTGATCTGGCCGCTCCCACCGGCACCCCGATCGTGGCAACCGCAGCGGGCGTAGTATCCAGCGCCGATTGGTACGGCGGATATGGCCTGTGCGTAACGGTCGATCACCAGAACGGCTATGTCACGCTCTATGGCCACATGTCACAGATCACGGTCAGCGCCGGGCAGCAGGTTCAGCCGGGGCAGCCACTGGGCCGGGTCGGGTCGACTGGATCATCGACCGGGCCGCACTTGCACTATGAGCTGCGCCGCGATGGCTATGCAGTGAACCCCGGCTTCTAGTTGAATTGATCGCCGATCCGGTGCACGAACCTCGGCTCGTGATAAATGGAGAGAGCGATGTCAGACCCCCTTCCCGGCGCGCAGGCGCATATCGAAGCCGCGCTGCAAATGTGCGCCAAGATTGATGATCTGCCCGCCGATACGCCTTTGCTGCCCATCGCCAAGGTCGGCGTGATCGGTGCAGGCACGATGGGCGGCGGGATCACCATGAACTTCCTCACCGCTGGAATTCCCGTGACCATCGTTGAACAGGAACAAGCTGCGCTGGATCGCGGCGTAGCGGTGATGGCCAAGAATTACGAAGCCAGCGTCAAGCGCGGCCGAATCGAAGCTGCCGATGCGGCGGCGGCAATGGCTCGACTTACCCCCAGCCTCAGCTTTGATGATCTGGCCGATTGCGATCTGGTTATCGAAGCGGTTTACGAATCGATGGAGGTAAAGAAGGACGTATTCGGACGGCTCGACGCCATCGTGAAGCCTGGCGCGATCCTCGCCAGCAACACCAGTTACCTCGATGTCAACGAAATCGCCGCCGCAACCAAGCGCCCTGAAGCGGTGCTGGGCATGCATTTCTTCTCACCCGCCAACATCATGAAATTGCTCGAAGTAGTGCGCGGCGCCGAGACCGGCGCCAGCCAGCTCGCCACAGTGATGGCATTGGCCGGTAAGATCCGCAAAGTGCCAGTCGTCTCGGGCGTCTGCCACGGCTTCATCGG
>JANMHL010000289.1:0-4214 GCA_031375125.1 Novosphingobium sp.
CAGGGCTATGCGATCGAACCTTGCGCCGACGGGATGCTGGCGCTCGACGCCGCGCGGCAGTTTGTGCCGAACCTGATCATCATGGATATCCAGCTTCCCAATGTCTCCGGCCTCGACCTGATCGAAGCGGCCAAAAAAGACCCGGTGCTGCGGACTATCCCGGTCCTGGCGGTCACCGCCTACGCCGGAAAGGGCGACGAAGAGCGGATCAGGGATGCGGGTGCCGAGGGCTATCTGGCCAAGCCGGTTTCGATCCGGCCGTTCATGGAAGCGGTCAAGGCGCTGGTCGAAAAGGCCCCGATCTGACCGCCGCCCACTTTCCGCCCCATTCATCGGCCAAAGCACCGCCAACCACTCCGGGAGCACGCAATACCATGGACCGCGACGCAACTGCCGCACAGATCGCCGAGCTGATCGCGCCTTTTAACAAGAAGGGTATCGAGCTGACCGATGCCAGCACCTTTGCCGGTGATCTGGAATTTGACAGCCTGACGGTGATGGATTTCGTCGCCGAGATCGAAGACGCGTTCGACATCATCATCAGTATGAATGCGCAGGCCGAGATTGAGAATTACGGCCAATTGATTGATGCCGTGGTGAAATTGCAGGGGTAGCATTGGCCCTTTCCCGTTGGGGAAGGGTTGGGATGGGGGTTCTACGCCAGCCTTGATCCCCCACCCCACCCCCTCCCCGCCGGGGAGGGGCTTTCAGGTTTCTAAGTTGGATGATTGCATGACCGACCTTTTCTCAAAATTTGACCCGCTGATCGAACAGCGCCGGGCGCTGCTTTCCACTGGCCTGACTGATCCGTTCAACTTGGTGATGGAGCGGGTAATCTCGCCGACCGAAGCGGTCTGCAATGGCAAGCCGACGATTTTGCTCGGCACTTACAACTACATGGGCATGACTTTTGATCCCGACGTGATCGAGGCCGGCAAGCAGGCGCTGGATGATTTTGGCGCAGGCACAACCGGATCGCGCGTGCTCAATGGCACTTATGCCGGGCACCGGCTGGTCGAAGATGCGCTCAAGGAATTTTACGCCATGGATCACGCCATGGTGTTCTCAACCGGCTATCAGGCCAACCTCGGGATCATCTCCACCATCGCCGGAAAGGGCGATTACATCGTGCTCGATATCGATAGCCACGCCTCGATCTGGGATGGCTGCAAGATGGGCGACGCCGAAGTGGTGCCGTTCAAACACAACGATATCGAAGCGATGGAAAAGCGGCTCAAGCGGATTCCGGAAGGCGCCGGGAAACTGGTGATCCTGGAAGGCGTCTATTCGATGCTCGGCGATATTGCCCCGCTCAAGGAAATGGTCCGCGTCGCCAAGGAAAACGGCGCGATGGTCTTGGTCGATGAAGCGCATTCGATGGGCTTTATCGGGCCCAACGGGCGCGGCGTGGCCGAAGATCAGGGCTGCCTTGACGATGTCGACTTTGTGATCGGCACTTTCAGCAAGTCGGTCGGCACGGTCGGCGGCTTTTGCGTATCGAACCATCCGAAGTTTGAAATCATGCGGCTGGTCTGCCGCCCCTATGTGTTCACCGCCAGCCTGCCGCCGTCGGTGGTCCACACCGCCGCTGTTTCAATCCGCAAGCTGATGCACGCGGGCAACAAGCGGGCGCATCTGTGGGAAAATTCCAAGGTACTGCACAAGGGCCTGCGCGATGCCGGGTTCAAGCTCGGCACCGAAACGCCCCAATCGGCGATCATCGCGGTGATCATGCCCGATCTGGAACGCGGCGCGATGATGTGGGAAGCGCTGCTGCACGAAGGGCTCTACGTCAATCTGGCCCGCCCGCCCGCGACCCCGGCGAACATGACCTTGCTACGCTGCTCGCTCTGCGCGGAGCACACCGCCGAACAGGTTCAGACGATCATCGGAATGTTCAAACGCGCCGCTGCAGCGGTGGGGATCCTTGATTAAGTGGCTCCTCGCAGCGATCGCGCTGGCTTTTGCCGCTCCGACCATGGCGGCTGAGCCGGTGAATCGCTATCCCGCGCCCGGCATGGTGGAAAGCGCCTGCCCAGCCAGCCGCGAGGGACTGTGGGCGCTGGACCCGGCGGTGCTGCAAAGCGACTGGGCTTGGCTGTGCCGCTATCGCGCCGACAACGCCAAAGTTGATCCAGCCCATCCGCCGCAAGTGGTGTTCATCGGCGATTCGATCACCGAAAACTGGGTCGGGCTTGATCCCGGTCTGTTCGGCCAAACCCGGCTGGGCCGCGGCATTGCCGGGCAAACCAGCCCGCAACTGTTGGTCCGGTTCTGGCAGGATGTTATCGCGCTGAAGCCGCGCGTGGTGCACATCATGGTCGGCACCAACGATATCGCGGGCAATACCGGGCCGACCACGCCAGAGGCTTACAAAAACGCGGTGCGGGCGATGGTCTCCTTGGCGCAGGCCAATGGGATCGTGGTGATTCTGGGCAGCATCCCGCCCGCCGACAAATTTGGCTGGGCCTCCCAGCACCAACCAAAATCATGGATCGCCGGGTTGAATCTATGGCTGAAAGATTTCGCGGCGGAGCGCGGCGCTATCTACGCCGACTACTTCACCCCGCTGGCTGGGCCGAACGGCGAACTGCGCCCCGCATACGGCCCCGATGGCGTCCACCCCAACGCCGCTGGCTATGCGGTGATGCGCCCGGTCGCCGAACAGGCCATCGTCGCTGCCGAAGCCTTGGCCGCGATCACGCAATGACAGGACGGCTATCGGGCAAACGCGCGGTCATCACCGGCGCGGCGCAAGGGATCGGCAAGGCAATCGCCGTGGCCTTCGTGGCCGAAGGGGCAGAGCTGCTGCTCGCCGATATCGATGGCGAACGGCTGGCCGCCACCGCCGCCGAACTTGGGCAGGAAGGTATTGTCGTCGACGTCGCCCGCAAGACCGAGATCGCGCGGCTGTTCGCGCGGGTGGCTGAGCGCTGGGGCGGGATCGATGTTCTGGTCAACAACGCCGGGGTCACCCATGCCGCTGAACTGGACGATCTGACCGAGGAAGACTTCGACCGGGTTTTTGCGATCAACCTCAAATCGGCACTGTGGGCGACGCAGGCGGCGGCCCGGCTGATGGGCGCAGGCGGCGCAGTAGTGAACATGAGCTCCGTCAACGCGGTTTTGGCGATCCCCAACCAGATCCCCTATGCATTGTCCAAAAGCGCGATGAAGCAGCTGACCAATGTAACCGCATTGGCACTTGCGCCCAAGGGCATTCGGGTCAATGCGATCGGCCCCGGCTCGATCATGACCGAAATGCTGGCCGGGATCATGACCGATTCTGTCGCCGAAGACCGGATTCTGTCGCGCACCCCGTTGGGCCGCTGCGGTGAGCCTGCCGAAGTGGCGGCAGTGGCGGTATTTCTGGCCAGCAGCGACAGCAGCTATATCACCGGCCAGACGATCTATCCCGATGGCGGGCGGCTCGGCCTGAATTATACAGTGCCCGTAAACCGCGGTTAGCGCCGCGAGCCCCAGATATGACTTCGCCGCAGAGGCCTGTGAAGGCCCCCGCGGCGAAGGGAAAGTTTTCCGCCATCCGCTGGGTCGCATACCGGATGGCGGCACTTCCGCCGCATTGCTGCAAGGCTGGAAGACCCCACCCTAATGGCCGCGATCCGCGTTAACCGACAGGGCCGCGACCCGATGATTTCCCGATGATCGGGTCATTTCAATCACTGCCTCTAAGTGTAGAACACTCGCGCGGCTGGCGTTTTTCATTGCATCTTGCCCGCTTTGGGCCGTAACTTGACCCGGCAACAAAGGTGGAAACCAGCGTGATTCCGCGCGGAACAGGGTCAATTCCAGAACAATCAGACGATCTCAATTCAGCTTTGCTGGATGAGGGAGCCTTGTTGCGCCAGCCGATTGACCTGGCCCACAGCCCGCCATTTGTGCTCGGCGGACTTCAAGTAGACCCCGTTACACGCCAGCTTTCCTACTCTGATGGATCGACCGAAACGCTGGAACCCCGCGTTATGGAAGTGCTGGTGGCGCTGCACCGGGCCGGGGGCGCAGTGCTCAGTCGTGATGATCTGACCGCCGCCTGCTGGCGCGGCAATGTCGTCGGCGAAGATGCGATCCAGCGGGTGATCCAGCGGCTGCGCAAAGTAGCGGGACTGGCCGAAACGTTCCGGATCGATACCATTACCAAAGCCGGATACCGGCTGGTGATGGAGGAAAGCGCCACCGAAGGCGCGCGCGGCGAT
>JANMHL010000301.1:0-2560 GCA_031375125.1 Novosphingobium sp.
CCGGTTCGGTCACCGGCATATCGGCGCCGATCGCAGCGGCCATCGGCTCGAGGATCAGATAGACCTGGCTGGCCCCGGCATTGCTGGCGGCATCGCGGATCGCGCGGCGTTCAACCGAGGTTGAGCCCGAAGGAACGCAGATCACGATTTCGGGGTAGCGCAGCATGGTGTTCTTGCCGTGCACTTTCTTGATGAAGTACTCGATCATCTTTTCGGCAATGTCGATATCGGCAATCACGCCATCGCGCAGCGGGCGGATCGCTTCGATCGAATCCGGGGTCTTGCCCATCATCATCTTGGCGTCGTCGCCCACGGCCTTGACTCGCTTGACCCCGTTGATCGTTTCGATCGCAACAACCGAAGGCTCATTCAGCACGATTCCGCGGTCCTGCACATAGACCAGCGTGTTTGCTGTACCAAGGTCGATTGCCATGTTCTGAGCGCGGAATTTGAAGAATCGCGAAAGGAACGATGCCATTGAAATACCTGTATGTTTACCACCGCAAACCGCGACTCGCGCGGCTGCGAAAGGCCGATGCGTTGGCGTGGAAGCGCTCCCCCTAGCAGGGGGCATGGGGAAAGGCCAAAAAATTGTGTCAATTGGTCTGATAAGCGGCTCACCCCGTCTCGAATTTGTGCAGGATTGGGGATAGGGCCATGGCCATGCCGACAATCCGCCGCCTGCCTGAAAGTCTGGTCAACCGCATCGCTGCGGGAGAGGTGGTTGAACGCCCGGCCTCTGCGCTTAAGGAGCTGGTCGAAAACGCGATCGATGCCGGGGCACTCAACATCACCGTGCGGCTGTCCGAAGGCGGGTTGGCCGGGGTCGAAGTGACCGACGATGGCTGCGGGATGGATCCGGATGAAATGGCCTTGGCGCTGGAACGCCACGCCACCTCAAAGCTGCCCGATGAGCAAATCGAACTGGTCGCCACACTTGGCTTTCGCGGCGAGGCTTTGCCCTCAATCGCCAGTGTCGCTCGGCTGACGTTGGAAAGCCGCCCGCGCGGTTCAAAAGAAGGCTGGCGGCGGGTGGTCGATCATGGCGCAATGATTGAGCAAGGGCCCGCTGCCTTGCCGCCGGGCACCCGGATCCGGGTCGAGGATCTGTTCGGCAAAGTTCCGGTGCGGCGCAAATTCCTGCGCTCGGCCCGCAGCGAATATGCCGCCTGCCTCGATGTCGTCCGCCGCTTGGCGATGGCCCGGGCCGATGTCGGGTTTGTGCTGGAACACGATGGCCGCCGCATTCTGGCGGTGCAGCCGGGGGAAGAACTGGCGGTGCGGGTCGCGCGGATCGTCGCACGCGAACTGGCCGAGGATGGCGTGGCGATTGAATTGGAACGCGGCGGATCACGGCTGACCGGGGTTGCGGGCCTGCCGACCTACAACCGCGGCGTGGCCGATCACCAATACCTGTTCGTCAATGGCCGCCCGGTGAAAGACCGGCTGCTGGTCGGTGCGGTGCGCGGGGCCTATTCCGATATGCTGGCGCGCGATCGCCATGCGGTGCTGGCGCTGTTCCTCGACATTCCGCCCGAGGAAGTCGACGTCAACGTCCACCCGGCCAAAACCGAAGTGCGGTTCCGCGATCCGGCCTTTATCCGGGGCTTCATCGTCTCGGGCCTGCGCCACGCGCTCGAAGCGGCGGGGCAGCGCAGCGCGCAGGCACCTGCCGCCCCAGCAATGGGCAACTGGCAAGCCGAACCGATCGCTCCCGCGCTGGGCTCGCTGTTTGAGGGCGCAGCTGTGCGAGAGGCCCTTCCGGCTTGGCGAGGCTATGACACTGCGGCGGCAGCGCTGCCAGCGGCGCGGGCGGAGGAAGCAGTTCAAGCTCCGTCGGTTTCCTACCCGCTGGGCGTGGCGCGCGGACAAGTGGCGCAAACCTATATTATCGCCGAAGCCGAAGACGGACTGGTAATCGTCGATCAGCACGCCGCGCACGAACGTTTGGTGCTGGAACGGCTCAAAGCGGCCGGCGCCCAGGACGCGATGACCAAGGCCCAAGCGCTGTTGATCCCCGAAGTGGTCGAGCTGGACGAGCCCGACTGCGACCGTGTTGAAGGCGCCGCTGCAACATTGACGCAGTTCGGGCTGGTGATCGAACGGTTCGGCCCCGCCGCGCTGCTGGTTCGCGCGGTTCCGGCGGTACTGGGGCAGGGCAATGTACAGGCGCTGGTCCGCGATATTGCCGACGATCTGGCGCAGAACGGCGCGGCGCTGTTGCTGGAAGAACGCCTTGAATTGGTTCTCGCGACGATGGCTTGCCATGGTAGTGTGCGGGCTGGCCGGATTTTGTCGGTTGCCGAAATGAACGCACTATTGAGGGAAATGGAATGCACCCCGCGATCTGGCCAATGCAATCACGGGCGTCCGACCTGGGTCAAGCTGGCGCATGGCGACATCGAAAAGCTATTCGGGCGGCGCTAAAGTTCTCCGCTCCGTCAATTTTGGGTCTGGCTCTGGCCGCTTGTGGGCCAAGCGCTGAACAGCAGCGAAAAAGCGATGACCGGGACGTTGCCGCCGTAGAAGCGGCACAAAACCGGCTGCCGACGACCAAAGC
>JANMHL010000350.1:0-3412 GCA_031375125.1 Novosphingobium sp.
TGCTCGGCACGGTCCTGCTGTTCCGGCGGCGGCGGGCGGTACGAGCCGCGTAGCTTCCCAAGATCCTCTCCATTTTCGCCGAATGGCGCAAATGGGGAGGTGGATCGGCGTAGCCGAGACGGAGGGGTTTGGACGCTGGCCTTGATGCCCCACCGTCAGTGCTACGCACTGCCACCTCCCCATTTGTGCTGCGCAAAAATGGGGAGGATCTTGCAGTTTTTGACGGCTTGCTCTGCGCCGAGTATGCCTTCAAAATGACCTCCCTGCCCCAAATCCCCGCCGTGCTGGACCTTGCCGGAACCGCTGTGTTCGCGCTGACTGGCGCGCTGCTCGCCGCGCAGATGCGGCAGACCTTTGTGACGATGGCGTTCTTTGCGCTGGTTACCGGGGTCGGCGGGGGTTCGGTCCGCGATCTGCTGATCGGTGCGCCGGTGTTCTGGGTTCGCGATCCGTGGGTCGCGCCGGTTTGCCTCGGCACGGCGCTGATCGCCTGGTTCACACCGCGTGCTTGGTGGGAGGGCAAGCTGCTTGACTATGCCGATGCCGCCGGGCTCGCCGCCTATGCGGTGCTGGGCACGGCCAAGGCGCTGGCCTTTGGCGTGGCGCCGGTTGCGGCAGTGCTGATGGGTGTAATCACCGGCTGCGTCGGCGGGGTGATCCGCGATGTGCTGGCCGGGCGGCCCTCGATAATCATCCGGCCTGAATTGTATGTCACCGCCGCTGCGCTGGCATCGGCGCTGTGTTCCGCCGCAGCAGTACTTGGCCTGCCGCGCGAGCTGGGCTGGACCCTTGCGGCACTGGCCGGATTTTCCTTGCGCTGCGGCGCGATCCACCTCGGGCTGGCGCTTCCAGCCTATCGGCGGGAAGAACCCTAAACCCGGTCCAGTTCCTTCAGCGGGCGGCTGGCATCGGCCAGATCCTCCGGCGCGATCACCGCACCTTCCTCCACCAGTTTGCGGGCCTGTACATAATCCTTGATCCGGTTGACCGCATCACAGGCGATCAGCTTGCCGCCTTTCAGATAGAGCACTGAAAAACTGCGTTCCGCCGGATCGCCGCGCAGCACGGCGGTATCATGTCCGGTAGACAGTCCAACGGTTTGCAGCTTCAGGTCATATTGGTTCGACCAGAACCATGGTGTCGCCACATAAGGCTGCGGATCGCCGGTAATCGCCTTGGCCACGCAATTGGCTTGATCGTTGGCATTTTGCACCGATTCCAGGCGGATAATCGCGCCGTCTGCGAAACTGCTGGAATGCGCCGCGCAATCGCCGATAGCATAGACGTGCGGCAGGCTGGTGCGGCAAAACTCGTCGACATCGACCCCGTTGCCGCCAGCCGCACCGGCGCTGATGAGCGGCCAGACGGCGGGCACAATCCCGATCCCGGCGATCACCAACTGGCATTCGATCACGCTGCCATCAGCCAGCCGGACGCCGCTGACCCGGCCTTCACCCTCAATCGCTTCGATCCCCACGCCGGTTCGCAGATCGACCCCGTGGGCGCGATGTTCGGCTTCGTAAAAGGCCGACAGTTCTTCGCCCGCCACCCGCGCCAACACGCGCGGCAGCACTTCGAGCAAGGTGACGTCCTTGCCCAGCTTGCGCAGCACGGCGGCCGCTTCCAGCCCGATATAGCCGCCGCCAACGATCACCACGCGGCTGACTTTGCCAAGGTCAGCCAGGATCGCATCGGCATCGGCGCGGGTCCGCACCCCGTAGACCCCGGCCAGCTCCGCCCCGGGGCAGGTCAGGCGGCGCGGATCGCCGCCGGCCGCCCAGATCAGTTCGCCATATTCCACGCTGCGGCCATCGGACAGGGTCACCGCCTGCGCCTCGGGCAAAACCTCGGTCACTTCGGTGCTCAGCAGCAGGTCGATCGCCTTGCCTGCCCAGAAATCAGCCGGGCGGATCAGCAGGCGTTCCCACGTCTTGTCGCCCAACATATATTCCTTGGACAGCGGTGGGCGCTCATAGGGCGGCTCAGCCTCACGCCCGATCAGCGCGATTGAACCGGCAAAACCCAGCTGCCGCAGCTGGATCGCGGCATAGGCCCCGCCCTGCCCGGCCCCGACAATCACGACATCATATTTCATTGCGCACATCGCCTCAATATTTGACGTTTCGCCATAGCGCGCCTGCCCGTTTGCACAATCCTGTTGCGCCGGAGAGAGGCGGCGCTACCGTTACCAGAACGGGAGGATTGCCAGACATGAACGGTGCCGAAGCCTTTATCGAAACGCTTTACAATTGCGGCGTGGAGGTTTGCTTTGCCAATCCCGGCACGAGCGAAATGCAGCTAGTCGCGGCGGTCGATCGCCAACACGGGATGCGCGCAATTTTGGGCCTGTTCGAAGGCGTGGTGACCGGCGCGGCGGATGGCTACGGGCGGATGGCGGACAAGCCCGCCGTAACCCTGCTGCACCTTGGCCCCGGGCTCGGCAATGGTCTTGCCAACCTGCACAATGCCCGCAAGGCTGGTAGCCCGATCATCAACATGGTCGGCGAACACGCCACCTATCACAAACATTTCAATGCCCCGCTGACCTCTGACACCGAAGGCGTCGCCCAGCCGATGTCGGACTGGGTCCGCGTTTCGCGCTCGGCCTCCGATCTGGCGCAGGCCGGAGCCGAGGCCTTTGCCGTGGCGCAGAGCTATCCGGGCAAGGTTGCCACCGTAGTGGTCCCGGCTGACCACGCCTGGACTGAGGGCGCCGCGACGGTCGGCGTGCCAGCAATTTCCGCTGCTCCGAAATCACCCGCCGCCACCATTGCCGCCGCAGCCGAAGCGCTCAAAAGCGGCGAAGACCCCAAGTGCCTGTTTCTGGGCGGACGGGCCTTGCGTGAAGACGCCCTGGTGCAGGCCGGACGAATCGCCGCCGCCACCGGAGCGCGCCTGATCGCAGAGACTTTCGCCGCCCGCCATCAGCGCGGCGTAGGCCGGGTCGCGGTCGAGAAGTTGCCCTATTTCGGTGAGCAAGCAGAGGCTTATCTGGCAGAGTTCAAAACGATTGTGTTCTGCGGGGCCGAACCGCCGGTGTCGTTCTTCGCCTATCCGGGCAAGCCCAGCTGGCTTTCCCCGCCCGGCGCGGCGCTGGTTCGGCTCGCCTCAATGCGCGAGGAGGCGCTGGCGGCGCTGACCGCGCTGGCCGACGCGTTGGACGCCCCGGCTGAGCCCGCACTGGTGCAGGCCCCGACCAGCTTTCCGGCCGAACCGGGCAAGCTCAACAGCGCCAACCTTGGCGCGGTGCTGGCCGAATTGCTGCCCGAATACGCCATCGTTTCGGATGAAGGCGCGACCCAGGGTGGCGCAGCGATGCTGATGTGCGCGGGTGCAAAGCCGCACGATTGGTTGCAATTGACCGGCGGCGCAATCGGTCAGGGCCTGCCGCTGGCAGTCGGCGCAGCGGTCG
>JANMHL010000442.1:0-3446 GCA_031375125.1 Novosphingobium sp.
ATGCCCGAAGTCGGTCGGGCGAGCCTTGACCGCGACGGGTTGGCAATTGTTCATGCCTGGATCAGGGGCTTGCGCTAGACCTCGCGGCTGACCTCGCCTAAGGCGCAGGCAACAGGGGTTTCCACCCGGGGAGTAATGAATTTGCGTAAAATCGGCCTGATCGGCGGCATGAGTTGGCTGTCGACCCAAACCTATTACGAGCACATCAACAAGCAGGTTCAGGCCCGCGCCGGTGCCCGCGCGAGCGCGCCGATGCTGATCGAAAGCCTCGATTTTTCGACCATGGCGCGGCTTTCGACGGCCGATGAATGGAAAGCGGCGGGCGAAGTGCTGGCGGCGTCGGCCCAGCGGCTCGAAGCGGCCGGTGCCACTGCGGTGCTGATCGGCGCCAATTCGATGCACAAAGTGTTCGACACCGTGGCAGGCGCAGTCAAGGTGCCGGTAATCCATATCGCCGAATGCGTGGCGGAGAAAATGGCGGCCGACGGGGTCAAAAAGGCCGCACTGATCGGCACCCGTAACGTGATGGTTGAGAGTTTTTACCGCCAGAAACTGATCCAGCGCGATATCGAACTGCTGCCGCCCGAAATGAAGTTCGTCGAGGTACTCGACCGGATTATCTACGACGAACTGCTGCTCGGCAAAGCCAGCCGACAGGCTGAGCGTGAGCTGAAAACAATCCTGACCAATCTGGAACAGGACGGCGCCGAAGCGGTGGTGCTGGGCTGCACCGAGCTCGATATGGTGGTCGATGTCGATGCCAATGTCCTGCCGATCTACGACTGCACCCGGATCCACGCGCAGGCCGCGGTGGACTGGATTATGGGCGCCTAGTGAAAGCGCCCTTCGCTTGCGATCCCGCGCAATCGCGGGGGCGGGAATTCCCGATTGAGACGTCACTGGCGCGCGGGCCGCGTTCGGCGTTTCAGCGCGACCGCGACCGGGTGGTGCACTCGATCGCGTTCCGGCGGCTGCGCCACAAGACGCAGGTGTTCATCGCGCCCGATGGCGATCATTACCGGGTCCGGCTGACCCACAGCCTGGAGGTCGCCCAAATCGGGCGGGTGATCGCCCGCGCGCTGGGGCTGGATGAGGATCTGACCGAGGCGCTGTGCCTAGCCCACGATATCGGCCACCCGCCGTTCGGCCATGCTGGCGAAGACGCGCTCGATGGCGCGCTGCAGCGGTATGGTGGGTTCGATCACAACGCCCATTGCCTGCGGGTGCTGATGCGGCTGGAAAGCCCATACTGCGAACACGAAGGGCTCAACCTCAGCTGGGAAATGCTGGAAGGGCTGGCCAAGCACAACGGACCGCTGGGCATGGTGCCGTGGGCGCTGGCCGAGCTGGATGCGGCCTATCCGCTGGAACTGACGCAGTGGGGCTCGCTTGAAGCGCAAGTGGCGTCGCTGGCTGACGACATTGCCTATGACAACCACGATATCGACGATGGCCTGCGCGCCGGGTTCCTCGATCTCGATGAATTGCTGACGCTCGATTTCGTGGCTGACCAGTGGCGCGCGATTGAGGCGAAGTTCCCCGGCGCCCCGCAGGATCGGCGTTTGCGCGAACTGGTTCGCAGCCAGATCGGGCTGATGGTCAACGATGTAATCGGCGAAACCGCGATGCGGGCGAAGGACTTTGCCAGCGCCGATGAAGTGCGCGCCGCTGGGCGGGCCAGCGCGGCGTTCTCGCCCGCCTTGGCTGAGGACGAGCGGCGACTGAAGGCGTTCATGTATGAGCGGCTCTATCACCACCCCCAGCAGATTGGCACGGCCGAGCGCGCCCGGGCGGTGACGGCAGAGTTGTACGCCGCCTATGCCCAGAACCCGGCGTTGATGGACGAAGGCTGGCGGACGAGCCTGCCGCAAGCAGAGCCGGCGCGCAGCCGCCACATCGCCGATTTCATCGCCGGGATGACCGATCGCTATGCGATTTCCGCCCACGCCGGCATCTATGGCCGCACGCCGGAGGGTCTGCGCAATGTCTAAACCAACCCGGATTGCCCTCGTCGGCGCCACTGGCCTGATCGGGATGAGCCTGATCCGGCTGGCGGTGCACCGCCCGGATATCCGGATCATCGGCATATCCCGCCGCGAAGTAGCTTTGCCAACGGGCGCGCGGATGGAAGTGTTGGTGGCCGACCCCGCTAGCTGGGGCGATGCGATTGCCGCCGCCAACGCCGATGTGCTGGTCTGCGCGTTGGGCACCACCTGGAAAAAAGCCGGCAAGGACGAGGCGGCGTTTCGCGCCGTCGATCAGGATCTGGTGCTGGCCTGCGGCCGCGCGGCCAAGGCCGCCGGAGTTCGCCAGATGATCGCGGTTTCGTCGGTTGGAGCCGATCCGATGGCCAAGAATTTTTACCTGAAGGTCAAGGGCGAGACCGAGCAGGCGCTCGGCAAGCTGGGCTTGACCCGGCTCGATATCCTCCGCCCCGGTCTGCTGCGCGGCCCCCGCGAGGAACTGCGCCCGGCTGAGCGGATCGGGATGATCGCCAGCCCGCTGGCTGATATGATGTTGCTGGGCGCATACCGCAAATACCGCTCGATCCGCTGCGAAACGGTCGCGCAGGCGATTGTCGGGCTGACCCGCGAGGCGATGGCGGGTCGGTTCGTGTTCGAACACGACGCGATATTGCGGGCCGCACGCAAGGGGCAGAGCATCCTCTAAATCCTCCCCGAAACGGGGAGGGGAACCAGCGAAGCTGGTGGAGGGGCACAGGCTAGTTGTCCTGAGCTTTCGGTGCCGGGAAGAACAGCACGTGCCCCTCCACCCCCGCTGCGCGGCGGTCCCCCTCCCCGTGCCGGGGAGGATTTTCGGTCCCGCCATTGACTCCCAACCCTCACCAAGCCAATCCGCCAGGGTCGCTGATCGCGCGGGAGAGTTCTGGTGATTCGTCACTGGACGCCGAAGGAGCAACCGCCCCGGAATCTCTCAGGCCAACGGACCGCGTGGATCGACAGCGATACTCTGGAAAGAGGTGCGGCCTGACCGCATCCGCCGAAGGGGTAACCGGGTCTTGGTCCGGGAAAGCTCTCAGGTTTCCGTGACAGAGGGGGCACAGAATTTTCGTCCTGTGCGGAGCTGTGCCCTGATGTCTGATACCCAAGAAGATACCCACGAATCCGAAATTGAAACTCTGACTCTGCCGCTTGACGGCTGGCACCGTGCGCGCGGTGGGCGGATGGTTGAATTCGCCGGGTACTGGATGCCGGTCCAGTACAATGTTGACGGTGGGGGAATCATCGCCGAGCACTTGTGGACGCGGGAAAGCGCCGGGCTGTTCGATGTCAGTCACATGGGGCAGGTTCTGCTGTCCGGGGAAGGGCTGGATGCGGCGGTTGAGGCGGTTTTGCCGATTGACCTGTCCACCTTGAAACTGGGCCAGCAACGCTATTCGCTGTTGCTCGATCAGGATGGCGGGATCCTCGACGATCTAATGGTTC
>JANMHL010000063.1:0-2897 GCA_031375125.1 Novosphingobium sp.
CCGCGCGCGCGGACTGGGCAATCGACCGCAGGCGCGACTCACCTGATCAAGGTCGCGGTTGAGGCGGCACTGGGCAAACGTGAGAAGGTGGACGTTTTCGGGACCGATTTCGACACGGCAGACGGCACTGGGGTGCGCGACTATATCCATGTCAGCGATCTGGCCGCAGCTCACGTGTTGGCACTGGCGGCACTGATCGATCAGCCTGAACAATCCCTAACGATGAACTGTGGTTATGGCCGGGGCTATTCGGTGCTCGAAGTGCTGGATGCGGTCGACCGCGTGACCAACCAGCAGATCGTCCGCGTGCTCGGCCCGCGCCGGGCGGGCGATCCCGATTCGCTGATTTCGGACAACGCGCGGATCAAGCAGGTCCTGCCGTGGGTGCCGCAATATGCCGATCTCGACCTGATCGTGACCCACGCGCTGCAATGGGAGCGGAAACTCTCCGAACTGCCGCCTAACGGTTGACTTCGCAGCGAGTCACCCGTAACGGCCCGACTTCAATTTTCAGCGGCAAGAAGCCGCCCCCGAGGAAACCATGAAGATTCGCAACAGCCTCAAGTCGCTCAAGGGCCGCCACCGCGATAACCGCGTGATTCGCCGCCGTGGCCGCACCTATGTGATCAACAAGACCAACCGCCGCTTCAAGGCGCGCCAGGGTTAATCCCGGCGCAGGTGGGGCCAAACGGTCCCGCTCTGCTATTCTGACGGCCCGCCTTCCACCCGGAATGCGGGCCGAAAGTGTTTTAATCACAGGAGTTTGCGGGGATGTCCGGGGCAATTGAAGCCGTCGTTTTCGATGTCGGCAAAGTGCTGGTCCAATGGGAGCGCGACTTGCCGTTCCGCCGCTTGATCCCCGATTTGGCTGAGCGCGCTTGGTTCATGGACACGGTCATCCCGATCGAATGGCATGGCGAACATGACGCAGGGCGCGATGCCGAGGAAATGATTGCCGCCCGCAGCGCCGAGTTTCCCGATTACGCCCAGCTGATTCGGGCCTGGCTCGACTGCTTCAACGAAACAATCCCCGGCCCGGTTCCGGGTTCTGCCGAACTGGTCGAAGCGCTCGATGCAGCAGGTGTGCCGCTGTTTGCGATCACCAATTTCGGCGCGGATACCTGGGCTGGTTTCGCGCCAACCTTTCCGCTGTTCGAACGGTTCCGCGATATCGTGGTGTCAGGTGTGGAGAAACTGGCCAAGCCTGACCCTGCGATCTACGCGCTGGCCGAGGCCCGGTTCGGCTTGGCCCCTCAAGCAATGCTGTTCGTGGATGACAGCCTGCCCAACATCGAAAGCGCCCGCGCCTGCGGCTGGCATGGGCATCACTTCATTGATGCCGAAGGCCTGCGCGCCAATCTGCTGGAGCGTGGGCTGCTGGGTTGAAAGGGGTTCGCGCAGAGATCGCAGAGGACGCAGTGAAGCTTGTGTCTGGCCGAAGGCCGTGATCCAGTTCAACGTCTAGATTGGCGGTAAGTTTCAGGAACGGCGCAGCTTTGCCGCAATCGCCAATTCCCTGCGTCCTCTGCGTCCTCTGCGCGACAAAATCAAAAAAGACCCCCGTCCTTGCGGACGAGGGCCATTTGGGGGGCTATTTAGGGGTGCCTGAAATTACGCCTCAGGCGGCAGCGTTGCAGCTCTGAACATCGTCAGCGCTGAGTTCGCCCTTGGGGGTGGCGAAGGTCGAAACCGGGCCGAAAGCCTTGACGACTTTGACGCAGGTGTTGAGCGGGCGGGCGCCATCGACTGCGCCGGTGCAGGTATCGCCGGCGCAGTTCCACAGTACGCCGTTGACGACCTTCTTGGCTGGGGCTTCCAGCGCGGTGGTCAGCTTGGCGCTGTAGCGCTGGCTGGCGGCCTGCGCCGGGGAAACGGTGGCGGAAAAGCTGGCGACGGTGCCGAACAGCGCCAGACCGGCGAGAACCAGGTTGCGCGAAAGGCTGCGGTGGGTTGCGGTAATCATGATCTAATCCCTTGTTTTGCTTTTGCTCGCAGCGATCGAAGGGTCCTGGGAGGGAAGACTCGATTTGCGTTGCGAATCACTACCTATTGCGATAGGTATTAAGTTGCAACTGAAAACTGTGCACTGCGGCAAAGATTTTTTTGTCGGTAGTGAAGCCAGTTTGGGTTAGACCGGCCTCGGGATAAGGGATGTGACAATGGGTAAGCTGCACGAACCGCTCAACGATATGCAGAACTGCGGGCTTCCCGCTGCGCTGGAAGTTATGGGGGAACGCTGGTCATTCATGATCCTGCGCGCCGCGTTCAACGGCCTGCACCATTTTGAAGAGTTCCTTGGCGCACTTGGCATCGCCCGCAACATCCTCTCGAACCGCCTCGCCCGGCTGGTCGAACACGGCATCATGAAGCGTGAGGCCCTGCCCGATGACCGCCGCAAAATCGAATACCGCCTGACCGCCAAGGGCCTCGACCTGCTCCCCGCGATGCTCGCGCTGCGCCAATGGGGCGAGAAATTCGGCGAAGGCGTGCCCAGCAACCCGGTCCTGTGCGACGCCCGCGACGGCCTGCCGATCGCCCTGATCGGCATCCACTCGCACGATGGCCGCGTGCTCGGCCCGATGGACCTCGAATGGCGTGATGCCGCCGATGTCGGTAAATCGCAGGCGGACTTTGGCGCAGGTGCGGCGCGGCCAGAGCTGAGTGTGCTGCGGTAAGGGGCTAATCTGGCAACGGCAGTTTCTAAGAGCATTGCAGGACCATCCACACCCCAGAGAAATCACCTTTGGCAGCGTCAGGCTCTTTGACCCAGAAATAGAGCCGACCAACATCGCCCCACATCATTTCGGCGTCATCATCTGAATCGAGCTGGAGCAGCAACCGCCATTGTCCGCTGCCCTCCGCCAGTCGTTTGGCCGCTTCGCTACCGTAACCGTCAG
>JANMHL010000137.1:0-9817 GCA_031375125.1 Novosphingobium sp.
TCACGCTACGGCATGGGAATGGTGATGTGGCAGCTTTACCAATTCCCCCTGTGCCCGTTCAGCCGCAAGGTTCGCTTGCTGATGAGCGAGAAGGGCATCGGCTATGAACTGTGGCGCGAGAACCCGTGGGAGGGCCGCGACGAGTTCCTCGCGCTTAACCCCGCCGGGCGCACGCCGGTGCTGCACGAAAGCGAGAAGGGCCTGACGCTGGTCGATAGTCGGGCGATCTGCGAATACTTCGAAGAGACGGTCGACAAGAACCCGATGATCAACGGCACCGCGACAACCCGGGCTGAAATCCGGCGGCTGGTCGCGCTGTTTGACGAGAATTTCTATGGCGATGTCACCGCGCCGATGCTGCACGAGCGGATGAAGAAGCGGCTGATCTATCGCCAATCGCCGGATTCGCGGGTTCTGCGTGAAGCAATGAAGCTGGCGCATGAGCACCTCTATTACATCGATCACCTGATCGATCACCGCCCCTGGCTGGCGGGCGCAACGATGAGCATGGCCGATCTGGCTGCCGCCGCACAGATTTCGGTGGCTGACTATCTCGGCGGGCTCGACTGGAATGGGCACGAACAAGCGGCGGGCTGGTATGCGGTTTTCAAAAGCCGCCCCAGCTTCCGGCCTTTGCTGGCCGAACGGATGGAAGTGATCCAGCCGCCCAGCCACTATGCCGACGTGAACGCCTGAGCCTAAAAGGCGATCAGCTCACTCAGCGTCCGGCCAAAACTGGTGGTCAGTTCGGTTTCGGGGTCGTGGCTGATCCGGCACTTGCGGACCAGCACGCGGTCATCACCCAGTGGCAAATGCTGGAACACGTTCCAGTGATCGTCGCCGGTATCGAAATCAGCCAGCACCGGCAGCGGTAGCGCGCGCGCTGCATCCAGCCCGACGATCTCGCAGGCCTGGTCGCGCCGGGTCATCGGCTCCAGATCGACCAGCCGGGCGACCGAGCAGCTGTCTCCCGGCCAGCCAAGATGTTCGCCATCCTGCTCCAGCGCGCCATGACTGAGCGCCAGACAATCGGGTGAAAGCAGGCCTTGGAGTTCGAGCCACAACTGCACCGGATCGAGCAGCAGCACAGCCGCATCGTGGTGCTGGGCGCCGCCAGCCTGCCTGACGAAGTAACCGGGCCAGCGCATCACCACGAACGGTTCGACCAGATCCAGCGCCGCCGGGGACAAGGACGCGGCGACCACCGGCTCGAGTACCTCGCCGCCGATGGTCTTGTCAGCCGACAACAGCAGCACCGATAGCCCCGGATCACGCCCCAGCAGGTACACGGCCAGCAGGCCCGGCAGCAGTCCATGGCCGTGGATGGCAAGTTCGCAGCGGTGCATCGCGAACCGCTCCCACAGGCGGCCCGTGGGGGCAAGTTAAATGCCATTGCCGCCAAGTCTGGATCGCGGCTCCGAGTCGCTGCCGAGTCGCGGGAAAACTGTGGCCGAAATGTTCAATTAACCAGTAAAATTAACTAATTCCGTCAAATATGATGGCCCTTCAGGGGCGGATTTTGGTTCAAAAAATTCTGCATATAATCCAATGCCATGGCGAGCAAAATTGGACGGAATCGACAGGTTGTGATGGTTAACAAAAGGGCCGCGCAATAATCTTCTTTGCATCTCCCCCCATCGTTGCGTTAACTTGGCTTCGCAATCGATGAGCTACCTAGAGAAGTTTTCTCGGAAAGCTTGCGAAACAGGGCCGCACAAAAATTTGAATGCAGACCGCTCGGACTCCTCCGGGGCCGGTTTCGCTATGTGGAGTTGGGTAATGTTGCTTGGTCGAAACAGCGCTGAATGGATCGTGCGGGGCGCCACTGCGGCACTTGCGCTGACCCTGGCGCATCCGGCGCTGGCCTCAACTGCGCCGGTCACCGCCTATTTCCGCGATCCGACTTTGATCGGCTATGTCTATCCCGGTCCAGCGAACGCCATTATGCAGATTCCGGTGACCGCTTCGATTGGCGGAACCTGCGGTTTTGCGACCGCGCCCAACGCCACGCTGTTCCACGCCAATATCGACACGACCGGCTGGTCCGATCAAGTGCCGTTCACGGCCGAATGCACCGCTCCTTGGCGGATCGCAGTCACCTCGCAGAACGGCGCGCTGAAGAACGTTGGCACCGCCACTGCGGGCTATCAGAACAAGGCGCCCTATACTGTTTCGCTCAACGTGGCGTCGGATAGCGGCACGGTCAGCGCGGCTTGCCCGGTGGCCCAGATCGATCAGGCGGTCGGCTCTTCGCCCTGCACGTTCAAGGGCACCGCATCGCCCACCACCGGTCTGGTCATCCCGCGCTCGTTCGGGCTGAGCGGATCCTACATTCAGGTTGCCGCGCCGGCCTATGCCGGACCCGACCTGCTGATTTCAGGGACTTATAACGACACCCTGACCGTGACGATTTCACCGGCCTCCTAGGAAACCGGACATGAGTAGCCCGGACGGTATGGTCCAACCGGGATTTAATTGAAGCGCCGGGTCAATCCGGCAAATTGCTAAGGAAGAAAACCATGAAGAAGATTGCTCTGATCGCAATGACTGCCGCTGCAGCGATTGCCTCGCCCGCCATGGCCCAGACGGCTGTGACCGGCACCATCAACCTGACAGGTTCGGTCGCGGCCAAGTGCTTTGTTGTCCCTGGCAGCGGCAGCACTTTTGGTGAAACCGTCGCGTTCGGCGAATTGGCTCAGGCTGACGGCACCGTGCGTACCGATCTTGCCACCGCCTTCGCAACTCGCTCGGCGACCGTGAAGTGCACTTCGGCTGCCCCGACGATCTCGGTTGACTCGACCGCTTTGGCGACGACTGCACCTGGTGGCGCTGGCTATGACAACAGCATCGATTTCACCGCTTCGGTCGCCGTGACCACGACCGGTGCCAACGCTGGTCCGTTCACCAACGATTCGGCGAATGCTGCGCTTGCCGCCACGGCAATCGGTAGCCCGCTGGCCAACAGCGCGAGCAACATCAACATCACGACCAGCAACTATCGCACCAACACCGCGACGGACCTGCTGGTTGCCAGCCCGACCTACACGGGTTCGATCGTTATCGTCATCGCGCCGAACTAAGTCGGTCCAACCGGAGTATCCATGATGCGTAAGCTCATGATCATTGCTGCCCCGATCGCGCTCTTGGCCAGTCCTGCACTGGCCCAGACCGCGGTGACCGGGACAGTCGATATCAACGGTTCGGTTGCCGGGCGTTGCATGTTCACGATCCCCAACAAAACCATTTCGCTGGGCGAGCTCTCGCTGGCCAGCAATGGCAAGTTGGACGTGAGCAAGGTCAACGGCCGTAACGAAACGCTGCAGGGCTGGTGCAACAACACCGCCGCGACGATGACCGTGACGACCACCCAACTGACCACTGCGACAGCGGCCCCAACCGGTTTTGACAACCGGGTGGACTATACCGCCACCGCCGTGACCGGATCGGTCAGCGCGAACGACACCAGCCTCACCGCTGGCGCCGGAACCGCTTCGACCGTGGGGCTGTTCAGTGGGAACATCGTGGTCACGCTGTCGTCAGCTTCATCGCCCACCAATGGGCTGATGGTGGCGGGCGCCTATAGCGGCAACGTTGTCGTCACACTGACGCCGACCGTCGCACCGCCGACTTGAACGCTGCGTCTGGACCGGAACTAACAGGGAAATCGAGATGAAATGCAAACCTGGCCTTGCCCTGATCCTGCTGGCGGCTTTCCCCGCCACAGCGATCGCGCAGACTACCGAAACCGGAACGGTCGCGGTGGAGGGCCAGGTGCGCCCTGTATGCATCCTCGGCAACCCCAATCCGGCACTGGTCGATCTTGGCCAGCTGTCGGCCAGTTCCGGTCCGCGCACCGGCCGGATCGCGGTGATTGCACCGCGGACAATCACGCTCCCGGCCAGCTACTGCAACTTTGCCGGATCGGTTGTGTCAGTGCGGGCAACCGCGTTGACTTCCAGCGATACCTCGGCCCCGCAGCCCGGCTTCAGCCGCGCGGTCAACTACACCGCGACGGCGACCAATTGGGCCAGCGGCGGCAGCACGGCAACGACTGCGGCGCTGGCCAACGGAACTGTCCCCACCGCCAGCGGCGCCGGGGCAACCCAGCCGCTGCCCAAGGTGGCCGATATCAGCCTGACCCTGTCCAGCTTCACCGCCCCCGGCGATCTGATCCTGGTCGCGGGCAACTATAGTGGAACCGTCGTCGTGACCTTGGGTCCGGCCGCGTTCCCAAATGAGGAATAATAAGATGCGCAGGCAAGCCGCCATCTTCTCCGCCCTGCTGGCCGCCCTGGCGCTGCCGGGACTGGCTCAGGCCCAAAGCACCGGTTCGACCGACAGCAAGACTGTCGGGATTATCGGCACGGTTCCGGCGATGTGCTTCGGCGGAACGCTGACCGGCGACGGAACGTTCGATCTGGGCGTGCTGGTCGATCTGACCACTGGCCAGCTGCGCAACGATCTGACCGCGCCGAACAAGGTATTGATCGGTTCCTACTGCACCTCGCGCAGTTCGATCACGGTCAGCGCGACGCCATTGGAAGCCCAGAACTATCAGGCAGCTGCCCCCAACGGGTTCAGCCGCGTGGTCCACTATCAGGCTTCGGCGGCGGGCTGGACCGCGCTGCCAGCAACCTACAATACCGGCGCCGCCAGCAATGCGGCTGCGACCCAGTCGCGCAGCACCGCTTTCACCGGAGACATCACTGTCGCCATTTCCAACTTCTCCACTGCGGGCGGTTCGTCGCTGCGGCTGGTGGGGGATCCCTCTTACCGCGGGGTGGTTACTGTCACTCTCGCGGCGGTGAATTGAGCCATGCGTAGCTTGCTCCTTCTCCCCCTCGTTCTGGTTGCCGCTCCGGCCGCCGCGCAAAGCCTGACCACGACCACCACGATGCCGGTCACCGGCAGCGTGCCGCAGGTCTGCGCGATGCAGCAGGGCTCGATCCAGTCGGGCAGTCTGGTCAATATCGCCGGGCTCGATGGCGATACGCTGCGGATCATCCAGTTCGTCGACCCCTCCACGCTCAGCGTCAAAGCGGCCAGCGCAACGATCAGCTTTGATGCGGTTTGCAACTTCCCCCATGCGGTGCGGGTTGAAAGCAGCAACAACGGACTGTGGCCGGTCGATGGCCGGATCACGCAAGTGCCGGGTGGGTTCGCCTATGCTGTGCCCTACACGGCGCAAGTCACTTGGGGCCTGGCCAATGCGCAGTTCAGCGCCGATGCCAAGACCCGCCGGATTGCGCAGCAGACGATCAACGTCGAAGCGCCCGCCGCCGGACAGCTCAATCTGCGGATCGAAATCGCCGAAGGGGCCTCTAACGTAGAGAACCGCGCCCCGGTTATCGCCGGAACCTATGTCGATACGGTTCGTATTTTTCTGGAGCCACGCTGATGCGCAAGCTGCCCATTCTGATCGCGGCCGTGCTGGCGCTGCCAGCCGGGGCCCAGGCGCAAGAAGTGACGCGCGGGACCCAAAAGCTTGAACTGACCGCGCTGGCCCCGGTGGCCTGTGTGATCAGCCCGGCGACTGTGTCCAATTCGGCCAACGCGACTTACAGCAACAGCGGCGCGTCGAGCGGTCAGGTCAGCATTACGGAACTGGTCGATGGCTCCACCGCCGCACCGCGCGCCAGCTCGATCGAGCTGAGCCTGCCGGTGGTCTGCAATGCTTCGCACCGGGTCATTTTGCGCAGCACCAATGGCGGACTGCAGCGCGCCGGGGCAACGGGCCGCGGCGGCGCGTTCCGTGAATTTCTGGCCTATCAGGTTGGGCTCGACTGGGCCGGGCAATCGGTTCAACTCGATACCGCCAGCCGCAGCGCGAATATCAACGCCAGTCAGCCCGGCAAGGGCGAAATGGTCATCCGGATTGTCACACCGGCAGGTGGCGGTCCGTTGGTGGCTGGTCAATACAGCGATTCGATCGTTGTTGAAGTCCAACCGACCAACTGATTTCGGTCATACTAAGTCATTCCGGTCGCAGGAGAATTTGAGTGAAACTTCGTTTTAAACACGCGTTAACCATGTTTTGCGCAGCACTGCTTCCGGCTCAGGCCGCGCTGGCGATGACTGTTCAACCCGTGGTGATCGACCTGCAGACCGCTGGCCGCGAAATGAGCCAGGTGGTGACGGTGGAAAACACCTTTGCGACCCCGCTGCCAGTCGAACTGATGATCCAGGAGCTGGAGCTGACCCCTGATGGCGTCAAGCAGACCGGCACGGATCCGGGCGATCTGCTGGTATTCCCGCCGCAGGCAATTATCGAGCCGGGCCAGACCCAGACCTTTCGGATTCAGTACGTTGGCGATCCGGGTCTGGCGAAGTCAAAGCACTATTATGTCACTGTGGCACAGCTGCCGGTGAAGCTGCCTGAAGGCCAGTCGGCGATCCAGATCCTGTACAACTTCCAGGTGCTGGTCTCGATCGCTCCGGCCAAGATCAAGCCGCAGATATCGATCCAGTCGGCTGCGGTCGGCACCAATGCCGCGGGCAAGCCGGTGCCAGTGCTGATGGTCACCAACGATACCCCGGCGCACGGCTATCTGGCCAACGGCAACCTGCGGATCGTGCAGAAGGATGCGGCCGGCAAACAGATCTTCGTAAAGTCCTATTCGGGCGCCGAAATCCAGCAAACGATGGGCTTTGGCCTGATCGGTGGCGGGCAGACCCGGCGCGTGGTGGTTCCGGTCGAGCTGCCTTCGGCTGACGGAAAAGTGGAGGCGAGCTTCTCGCTCGACAACTGAGTATGACTTACGGGGCAAATCGTTTCCGCTATCTGATTGGTGCCAGCCTGCTGGTGCTGGCAACGCCTGCGCTGGCTGAAGAGGCTGGTGCCGCGGATGCGGGCGGCCAGGCGGCCAGTGTCAGCCCATCGGCTCCCGCAGCCCGTTCGCAGCGGCTCAATCCGACGGGCAAAGCGATTGTCCTGACCGTTCCGGCCAAGGATGGCGCGGCCTATCTGGGCGATATGCCGCTGACGATCGGCGCGGATGACAGTCTGTCGTTCCCGGCTGAACGGACGTTGCAATTGCTCGACCAATTGCTCGCTCCCGATGTCATGTCGGGTCTGCGCGGGACGCTGGCGGGCAAGGCCAATATCGGCCCGGCCGATCTGGCTGCGGCTGGAATCACCGTCGATTACGATCCACGTTCGCTCGAACTGCGGTTTGTGATCCCGGTTGAAAAGCGCGCGGCGCGGCGGCTGTCGGTGTCGGCGCTTGATCGGGCCTCGATCGGCACATTTGTGCCGCAGCGCGATTACAGCGCCTATCTCAACATTCGCGGGTCAGTTGATCTGTTCGAAGAAGGCCCCGATACTGGCTTCCAGGCCCCGGTGCTGCTGCTCAACGCTGCGGTCAACCTCAAAGGCGTGGTGCTGGAAACCGACGCGATCTACACGCCGGGTTCCAACGGGGTCGATTTCCAGCGGCTTGGGTCGCGCTATGTCTATGACGATACCAAGAACGTCATCCGCTTCACGCTGGGCGATCTCGAGGCGCAGGGCCGCGGCTTTCAAGCCGCGCCGGATATTGCCGGGATCTCGATCTTCCGGTCCTATTCGGTGCTCAATCCGCAGCAGATCATCCGCCCGCGCGGTGACCGGACCTTCCGGCTTGATCGCGCTTCGACGGTTGAAGTCATCATCAACGGCCAGCAGGTCCGCCGGCTGCAATTGGCGCCGGGCAACTACAACCTGCGCGATTTCCCGTTTGCACAGGGCGGCAACGATATCCGCCTGAACGTGCTCGACGATACCGGCCGCACCGAAGTGCTGCGGTTCAACATCTTCCTCGATCAGACCCAGCTGGCCAAGGGCCTCGATGAATTCGGGCTCTATGCCGGGGTCAAGGCACCGCTCGGCGCGCATGGCCCGGTCTATAGCGACGAATGGATCGTCAGCGGGTTCTATCGCCGCGGCCTCAGCGACAACGTGACCTTGGGAGCCAACTTCCAGGCCGATGACTTTGTCCAGATGGCCGGGGTCGAAGCGATGTTCGGCACGGCGATCGGCTCGTTCGGAACGCATTTTGCCTATAGCCACACCGATGGTTACGGCGATGGTTTCGCGCTGCAGGCAACGTTCCAGCGGGTTCTCCAACACAGCGATGGTCAAGCCGATACCTTCAACCTGTTCGTCGAACATCGCAGCCGCAAATTTGCTCCGGTGACATTCTTCCTGGCTGACAATCAGTACGAGTATGAAGTCGGCGGCGGCTATACCCATGCCTTCAGCCCGAATTTCTACATGGGCGCCAACGGGCGTTTCTCAAAAGGGCGCGGGATCAATCCCGATATCCAGAACTACAGTCTGGTCGGCGGCTGGCGGATTTCACCGCGCGCCACGCTGAGCGCCGAAGCCCGCTATACCGAAGACAGCCGCGGCGACGAGTTCAGCGGGTTCATGACCCTGACGGTCCGGTTCGGGCGCAATTCCAGCGTCCGCAGCGAATACGACACGCGCGATAACCGCGCCCGGGTTTCCTACCAGACCTATCATGGCAACGGGGTGGGCAGCTATAACGTCACCGCCGATGTCGAACGGTCGGACTTTGGATCGAACGTGGGCTTCAACGCCAACTACTTCACCAACCGGGCCGAACTGGGCGTTAGCCACTTCGGTTCGTTCGCGGGCGATTTCGGCGATAGCAACAGCCAGCGGACCAACTTCCGACTCGGCACCTCGATTGCTCTGGCCGGCGGCGAAGTGTCGATCGGGCGGCCGATCTACGATAGCTTCGCGATTATCAAACCGCATAAGAGCCTGAAGGGCGCCAATGTGGTGGTTGAACCCACCCCCTATGGCTACACCGCCAACACTGGTTCGATGGGTGAGGCGACCATGCCCAGCCTGTCGTCCTATTCGGAACGGGTGGTCACGGTCGATGCGGTCGGCGCACCCGCCGGGGTCGATATCGGGCAGGGCTCGTTCAAGCTGTTCCCGGGCTATCGCAGCGGGTATGTGCTTGAAGTCGGTTCTGATTATCACGTCACCGCGATGGGCACGATGCTCGATATCGATGGTCAGCCAATCGCGCTGGTATCGGGCAAGGCGACCGAACTGGCCCATCCGGACCGGCCTGCGGTAACCTTGTTCACCAACCGTCAGGGCCGTTTCGGCGCCACGGGTCTCGCTCCGGGACAGTGGCGAATCGAAATGCTTGACCAAAAGAAATCCGTCTATCTGATTACCGTTCCGGAAGATGCCGATGGCGTAGTGCGCCTGGGTGAAATCTCGCCGGTGAAGGAATGAAAACGATGTCCAGTCTAGCCAAGATTGTCCGAACCTTTGCCATTGCGGCTGGCCTTGCTGCCGCCGGTATGGCCACATCCGCGCAGGCGCAAAATTCGCCCTGCGGAGTCACCGGTAGCGCCTCGGCGGCGCCGGTGGTTTACGATCCCTTCAACCCCAGCGGGCTGGCCAGCACCACGATCACGGTCAATCTGACCCGGGTGAACACATCGGGCGGCGGCGACACCCGGATCGTCAACTTCTACCTGCGCGCCAATGCAACAACGGGCTCAGCAGCCGACGGTTCATCGATCGTTGCCAGCAGCGTGGTTGGACAGGCTGCGATTGAAGGCATCGGCCTCAACATTTTCCACAATTACAACGGCCCATTCCCGACCCTGCCGCTGAACCCGATCAACGGCACGCCGACCGGCGCCAACCGCTATCTTGAGATCAACTTCACCGGCAACAACGCCGGTTCGGATACCGCGCAGGTCAACTTTACCGTCAGCCTGCCGGCCAACTTGAACCTCAACGCTATCCAGAATCTGGCGTTTGATGCCTACTTCACCTGCAACATCC
>JANMHL010000189.1:0-1983 GCA_031375125.1 Novosphingobium sp.
ATGGCCGATCACGACGTATAGCTCTGCGCCCGAACCGGTGTTGGGCGAAAGGTCGCGGCCCACCCCGACCATGCCATAGCAGTGGACGGGCCAAATGCTCTCGCTACCACCTTTGTTTAATCCGACACCAACCGGCCAGCCTCGCGAAAATGCAGTTTGCGCATAAGGGTCTGGCTTCTGAATGAGCTCAATCGGCGGAACGGGAGGGCCCGGCTCGCCAAAGCCGTTTGGATCGGAATAAATCGCCCGGATCACTTCGGTTTCGTAACCACCTTCCACCATCACCGCCAAGCCCGCCGGCAAAGCCTTCGCCTTGGCCTTATCCTCCCCATTCGCATCGCCCCACTGCACGACATAATTGTCCTGCACCCGGTTGATGCTCAGCCCATCCCACCAGTGCGCCTTGGCCAGCAGGCGGATGTTGCCGATCCAGCCTTGCGAGAACGGCGCGGGCATCAGCTGGATTACTACCCGGCGGGGCTTGCCCTTGGCACCCGGAGTCAAATCCATCACCAGCAAGTCCGCTGCCGCAATCGCCACCCAATCCGCCTTGGGCGCGGCGGCGACGATCTCGCTGGGCGCGAGCGGCGAGGGCTGGGTCTTGCCCGCCGCGAGATTGGCGGAGGCCTGCGCCAATACCGCCGGGGCATGGGCGAGTGGGGCGAGCAAAGCGAGCGCGGCAAGCGGGAGCAGTTTTTTCATGGCCATACAGTGCCACCGCCGCCCGCGTTGTCAAACCCGCGCCTGCTTCCAGCCCAGCCGGAACGCTTGCCTATCGCCCGCCATCCGGCTAGGGCGCGCCATTCCAGGCCGATTTGGTTGGTCGCCTGATTCAAGCTTTGTGCTCTGCACGAAGTGATCAGGCCTAGTGCGGAGCGGTGGCCGAGTGGTCGAAGGCGCTCGCCTGGAAAGTGAGTATACGTCAAAAGCGTATCCAGGGTTCGAATCCCTGTCGCTCCGCCAAGCCTGTGTTCGCGCTGCAATTCGCCTCAATTCAGGCCAGCTGTCGGGTCCAAAGCTAGGGTCGGACCGATCGCCAACGACCGAAGGGTGCGCAGCCAGCGAAGATCTGGATGAGGCAGGACCACTGCTTGCTGTCGATGCTCGAAACGATGGTGAAACAGGCACGCACTCTCGGCAGCTATCGGTGACTGTCGGCATTGCATGGATTGTCGCTGTTAGTCAGCGGCACGAAATTTGGCTCACTGTTCCATACAGTTTTAATCAGACATCGGTCCGATTTCCCAAGTCACTGGGCGGAATGGGCACAACCACGTGTTTGGGGAAAAGTGAATTGCGACAACATAGTATCCGATAATCTCCGGATGCGCTTGTCACTCATATCGACCAGGCACCATGCGCTTTTGATTGCGGCTATTGCCTTAGTGTTGCGGCGGAAATCCAGCTTCACCACCACGCGTGGTCCGTTCACCGATTCAATCTCTATGTTGGCGGTGATGATGTCACCAGCGAAGGCTGGCCGGAAATAGCTGATCGTGTGCTCGCGTGCCACCCAACCCAACCGCGCCACGTCCTCTGCCAGAGCGCGTTGTTGCCAGAAGGTCAGCGTCACATCCTGCGCCCAGCGCAAGTATTCCGCGTTGTTAACATGACCCATGAAATCGATGTGGTCCGGGCGGACCAGAATCTGCTCTGAGTGCGCGAGCTGCCCCAAGACGATGCAGTGTTGCGGCATGTTCAATCGTCCAATCCATCAAAACCGCTGCGCAGCGACGGTTGGAATACCCGCAACAGAAAGGGAAAGATAAACAGCGCGCCAAACAGGCTCATCATCATCGTGGTTGGGACCAGCACCGCGATCCAATGATGCACCATATAACCCGGCGAAAAGATCAGCACGGCATAGCCAATGGCCACTGCCATGGCGACGCAGACGGCGGCCCCACCAGCTGAGGCATGGCCAATGCGAATGGCATTGACGTAATCATGTCCGGCAGCCTGGGCTTCGCGGATGCGGAAGCT
>JANMHL010000225.1:0-4222 GCA_031375125.1 Novosphingobium sp.
AGCGCAGCGAAGCAATCCAGAGCCGCATAAACCGCACTGGATTGCTTCGCTGCGCTCGCAATGACGATGATTTTGGAGGTCGACTGTGACGCTCTACGTCCCCATCATCCTCGTTTTCGTCGCGCTGCTGTGGTGGTTCAACGCGGCCCGGCAAAAGCGACTTGATGCCGATCCGGGGCAACAGAAACTGGCACAACTGCTGGCCAGCGCGGCGACCGGGCGCGGGGCGCACAAGCGTGACGTGATCGAACAGCTGGCCCGCATTTCCAAAAACGGCGCCGACCGCCGGGTCCGCCTGACCCACGCGGTCATGCTGGTGCGGAGTGAGGCTGCGCCTGACTTGTATGACAAGGTGCTGGGGCTCTCACGCGAGCTTGCTTGATCCGGCACCCATGCAATGCGCGCGCAAGGTGATCAAAGAAACTGGCGAAAGGCTGCGAATACGTCTTTCAGGCCGTCAGGCTCTGCGGTGTTTTGCAAGGTCTGCAACGTAGTTTCGATATCCAGAAGATAGTCCGAAACGCCCTGTTCGGTGCGCCAGCGTTCCCCGCCCAGTGACAGCAACAGCCGCGCCGCCGCTTTGTTTTCGGCCAAAATCTGCGCCTCGATTGTGGCGATGCCTTCGATCCGGCACTGGATCAGCAGCACCGCAGTCAGCATCCGGGCTAGCCCCAGCCCATGGTAGGCATCAAGAATGCCGATGGCGAATTCAGCGCTGTCGCTATACGCGTCGCCGCGAACTGCGTGAACCGCGCCGATAGCGGGCAACCCCGGCTCGCCAGACAGGATCGCACCCCAAGCCAAGTGGCGATGGCCATCGACATTCACCAGGCTCGCTATCACCTGATCGGGCAGCGCCGGCGCCCGTGAGAAGAACCGCAAATATTGCGATTCCTGCGAAAGCAGCTCGATCCCGCCGCGCATTCGCGGCTCATCAGTTGGCCGAACCGCGCGCAGACAAATCGGACGGCCATCTTCCAGCCGTGTGTGGACAACAGTCTCGCCGATCGGATCCTGCCCTGATTGTGCAGTCATGGCTTTCCTTTGCCGCGGTGGCTGGGGCCGGCCGTCAAGTTTAGCACACAAAGTCAGCCCGGCAGGACAGTATGACGCTACCCCCGCAATACTGCCCCCAACTTTGCCGCCGCCGCCGTTACGCGTTCGGCAATCGCCTTGAGTTCAGCTTCGTCATAACTTTTATCGCCCGGTTGCAGGGTCACTTCAACCGCCAGCGATTTCTGCCCATCCGGCACGCCTTGGCCCCGGAAATCATCGAACAGCCGAACCGCAACGATGTTGGTCTTGTCCGCACCCTTGACCACCCGGATCAGGTCACCAGCAGGCAGCGCGCTATCCACCAGAAACGCAAAGTCGCGGGTCACCGCTTGGAGCGCGGGCGGGGCATAGCTGGTCCGGGCGAAGGTGGCGGTCTTTTTGGCCGGGATCGCGTCTAGGAACAGTTCAACGGCGGCCACTGGCACAGCGATATCGAACTGCTTGAGCAGCGCCGGGTGCAGCATCCCGAACCGGGCCAGCACGGTCTTTGGCCCCAGCCGCAGCGTGGCTGACTGGCCGGGGTGGAACTGCGCTCCAGCCTCGCCCAATACTTGCAGATTATCAACCGGTGCACCGGCCTCTGCCAACAGCGCCATGGCCTCGGCCTTGGCATCGAACGCGTCAAAGTTCTGCGTTTTGCCAGTTGCCCAGCCGCGCGGGGTTTTTTCACCGGCCAAGACCAAGCCCAGCGTCAGCCGCTCGTCACTGGCACCAGCCTCACCGCGCAAATAGCGGCGGCCAAGTTCAAACAGCCGCAGACCGGCTGCGCCGCGATCAACGTTGCGGCGCACGGCCGCTAGCAATCCGGGCAGCAGCGACGGGCGCATCGCCTTCATATCTTCGCTGATTGGGTTGGCGAGTGTCCAGACACCGCCATTGCCATCTGCGAACGGCGCGGCATCGGCTTCGGGCAAGAACGACCAGGTCACCGCCTCGTGGCTCCCGCGCGAAGCGGCCGCGCGGCGGACCTTGCGTTCCAGTTGCTGGATCGGGGTTGCCGTTGGCCGCGCCACGCCATCGGCGCGGGGCAGGGGGGTGCTTGCGATGTTGTCGAGCCCGTGGATGCGGACCACTTCCTCAACGATATCGGGCGCGCCATCGACGTCCGGGCGCCAGCTCGGCACGCTGACATTCCACGCTGCGTCGGCTGCAAAACCAAGCGCGCGCAAGGTGGCGCGCTGCTGATCGTCGGGGATCGCGACGCCGCCCAATCGCTCAGCCATGGCTGGGTCATAAGCGACCAGCTTGGTGCCCGTAGGCGCTTCACCGGCGCGGATGATCTCGCTCGGCTCTCCGCCGCAAGTCTCGACGATCAGTTCGGTCAGCAGTGCCAGACCGGTATCGAGAAAGGCCGGATCGACCCCGCGTTCGAACCGCTGGCGCGCATCTGAAGTTAGGTTGAGGTTGCGTCCAGTGTCGCCAATCCGCTCCGGATCGAAGTAGGCAACTTCGAGCAGAACGTCGGTGGTGGTTTCGCTGCAGCCCGAATGTTCGCCACCCATGATCCCGGCGATATCATGGACGCCATTGTCATCGGCGATCACCGTCATCGCGGACGTCAGCGTATATTCCTTGCCGTTAAGCGCCAGCACGGTTTCGCCATCAGTGGCGCGCCGGGCAAAGATCGCGCCGGTCAGCTGGGCCAGATCATAGGCGTGGGCCGGGCGGCCAAAGCTGAGCATCACGTAGTTGGTGATATCGACCAAGGCCGAGATCGGGCGCTGGCCTGCGCTTTTAAGCCGGTCTTGCAGCCACTGCGGCGATGCGCCGTTCTTCACGCCGCGGATCACTCGCCCGTAAAACGCCGGGCAGCCAGCGGGATCATCGGTCCGGATCGGCAGCGGGCAGGGGAAGAAGCCAGGCACCTGCTGCACAGCTATTGGCTTCAGCGTGCCGAGGCCAGCAGCAGCGAGATCGCGGGCAATCCCGTAAACGCCCATGCAATCGGGCCGATTGGGAGTGATCGCGACATCGAACACCGGGTCTGCGCCGTGGTACTGCGCAAAGGCCATCCCGACCGGGGCATCAGCGGGCAGTTCGATAATCCCGTCGTGATCGTCGCCCAGTTCAAGCTCGCGGACCGAACACATCATACCGTTGCTCTCAACGCCGCGGATCGCTGATTTCTTGAGCGCAAACCCGCCCGCTGGAACGACCGCGCCGGGCAGGCCGAGCACGCCGATCATTCCGGCACGAGCATTGGGCGCGCCGCAAACTACTTGGAGCGGTTCGCCGCTCCCGGTGTCGACGCTCAGCACTTGCAGCTTGTCGGCATTGGGGTGCGGCGCGGCGGTCAGCACTTTGGCGACGGTGAAGCCGGACAGCCGTTCGGAGGGATCCTCGATCGCCTCAACCTCAAGCCCGATGGCGTTCAGCTTGGCCGAAATCGCGTCCACCGATGCTTCAGTATCAAGGTGATCCTTAAGCCAGGTCAGCGAAAACTTCATGCCCCAACTCCCCCTGAACGACTTCCCACGCCAGCCGAGAGGGTCGGTACATCGAGCGGCGAGAAGCCGTAGTGTGCCAGCCAGCGGACATCGCCATCAAAGAACGCGCGCAGATCGTCCATGCCGTATTTGAGCATGGCCAGCCGATCGACCCCGACGCCAAAGGCAAAGCCTTGCCATTCATCGGGATCAAGCCCCCCTGCGGCGATCACCTTGCGATTGACCATGCCGCTGCCCAGCAGCTCCATCCAGCCGTGCCCCGCTGCATCGCCGCTGCCACCGAGCACGCGTTTGCCGTTTACGATAGCAAAGCCGACATCGACCTCGACCGAAGGCTCGGTAAACGGGAAGTAGCTCGGACGCAGCCGCAGGACGATATCTTCACGCTCAAAATAGGCCTTGAGGAAGGTTTCGAGCGTCCATTTGAGGTGGCCGAGCGTGATCCCCTTGTCGATCACCAGACCTTCGACTTGATGGAACATCGGCGTGTGGGTCGCGTCGCTATCGCTGCGATAGACCCGGCCGGGGGCGATGATCCGGATCGGCGCACCGCCCGCAATCATGCTGCGAATTTGAACCGGGCTGGTGTGCGTTCTGAGCAGCATTGAGCGCCCCTCAGCATCCTGGTCCGGGAAGTAGAACGTGTCGTGCATCGCCCGGGCCGGGTGATTTTCGGGCATATTGAGCGCGGTGAAATTGTGCCAATCGTCCTCAATCTC
>JANMHL010000226.1:0-13386 GCA_031375125.1 Novosphingobium sp.
GTTCATGGATCAGCCGCTGCCACGCAACGCCAGCGGCAAATTCCTGCGTCGCGAACTGCGCGATGAACTGTGCAAGACGGTGGTGGAGGCCTAAGCCATGGGTGATCTCGACGGACGGATTGCGCTGGTAACCGGCGCCGCCAAGGGGCTCGGCGCCAGCACGGCCCGCGCGTTGGCGGCGGCGGGGGCCAAAGTCGCCGTCACCGATATGACCGCTCCGCAAGACCTCGCCGCCGAAATCGGCGGGATCGCCCACGCGCAGGACGTCACCAGCGAAGCCGATTGGGCCGCGGTGATGGACTGGCTGCGGGCTGGGGCGGGCGGGCTCGATATTCTGGTCAACAACGCCGGGCTGTGGCTGTTCAAACCAATCCTTGAAACCACACTGGACGATTGGCGGCGGCTTCACGCGGTCAATGTCGAAGGGGTGTTCATGGGCACCCGCGCCGCGATCCCCTTGTTGGCTGAGCGGGCCCACCTATGGCGCGGCGGCAGCGCAATTGTGAACCTGTCGTCAGTGGCCGGGATTGAGGGCGCGGCAGGCGGCACTTGCTACAACAGCACCAAGGGCGCTGTCCGGCTGTTCACCAAGGGCTGCGCCAAGGAACTGGCGGCGGCGCGGATTCGCGTCAACTCGGTCCACCCCGGCGTGATCGACACCGACATGGGCCGCAAGCTGATCGACGATTTCGCGGTCGCCCAAGGCACCGGCGGCAATGAAACGCTGGCCAGCGTCTCCGCGATGCACCCCCTGGGGCATCTGGGTGAGCCGCAGAACGTGGCCGATGCAGTGGTGTTCCTCGCCAGCGACCGCGCGGCGTTTACGACCGGGAGCGAGCTGATCGTCGATGGCGGCCTGTCGGCCTGAGGCCTAGTGGCTCAACCGCTCGAGCCAGGCCTTGGCCTGTTTGGGTTCGCCCGGCGCGTTTGATGCGACTGGACCGCGCGCTGCACGGAATTCGCCAAATAGCGCGAACGGTTCAAGCCCCAGCACTTTGCGGGCATCGTCAATCTGCTCGCCCAGTTCGACCAGCTCGGTAACGGCGGGCTCCCAAGCCTTGCGGCTGATCTTATCTGAATTGTGCTGAAACAGCCCCCACGAACCGCTAGCAGCACGTTCGAGCGCGGCAACCAGCAGGTCCTTGAACTGCTTCTCAAGTTCAAGCCGCTGGTCATCCAGACGTTCAAGGCGGTCGGCCCGACTCACTCCGGGTGCACCGCTCAGCTTTCCAGCTGGCGCAACAGGCTTCGCACATCGCCGTCCATATCGGCATCGCGGGTGCGCAAGTCTTCGATCAGGCGGACCGCGTGGATCACGGTCGAGTGATCGCGTCCACCGAACTTGCGGCCAATCTCGGGATAGCTGCGCGGGGTCAGCACTTTGGCGAGGTACATCGCGACTTGCCGGGGGCGAACCACGGCGCGGGCGCGGCGCTTGCTCGACATTTCGGTCCGGTCAACCCGGTAGAACTGGCAAACCGTGCGCTGAATCTCGTCAATCGTGATCCGGCGGCGGTTGGCCGAGAGGATATCGGTCAGCTGTTCTTCGGCCAGTTGCAGCGAAACGGCTTGGCCGGTCAGCTGGGCATAGGCGATCAGCTTGTTCAGGCCGCCAACCAGTTCGCGGACGTTGCGGTTGATCGTCCGGGCGAGGAATTCGATCACGTCAGCCGGCACATGGGTCGGGCTGAAGCGCTGAAGCCGGTGTTCGAGGATCGTCCGGCGCAGCTCGATATCGGCGGGCTGAATATCGGCGACGAGGCCCATGCTGAGCCGCGAAAGCAGTCGCTGTTCGACCCCGTCAAGCGCCTGCGGAGCGCGGTCCGCCGCAAACACCAGCCGTTTGCCTTCGGCCAGCAGTGCGTCAATCGTATAGAGAAGTTCTTCCTGTGCGCTGGCCTTGCCGATGATGAACTGGATATCGTCCACCAACAGCAGATCGAAGCCCCGCAGGCGCGTCTTGAACTCGATCGTCTGGTTCTGGCGCAGCGCTTGCACGAATTCGACCATGAAGCGTTCGGCTGAGCAATAGAAGATCCGGGCGCGCGGGTGCGCTGCGAGGTACGAATGGCCGATCGCGTGCAGCAAGTGCGTCTTGCCCTGACCAGTGGCGGCCTTGAGATAGAGCGGGGCGAATTGCGGGGTTTCGGTCGCCGCCATCCGCTGGGCCGCATTGCTGGCCAGCACGTTGGCGCTACCGGTAACGAAAGTGGTAAACGTCAGCGACGGATCGAGCCCGATCGAGCCCTGGCCGAGTGAGCCAAGTTCAGCCGCGCTCATGCCCAACGCGTCACCGGGCTGCGACTGAACGGCAGCCTCGCCGCCGCCACGCCGGGCGCCGTCAAACCGTAAACCTTGCGGCGCGCGGCGTCCGGGCAGAACCGAGATGCGGACATGGCGAACATCGGGCCGGGCAATCTTCCAAGCTAGCGAAAGCCGGTCGGCAAACCGATCAGCGACCCAGTTGGCGGAAAATTCGGTAGGCAGATACAGATCGAGCGTTCCGGTTTCCTTGCAGAAACTGCCCGGCTGAACCGGCTTGATCCACTGGCTGTGCAATTGCTGGCCCAGATCCTTGCGCAGACCCTGGCTGATATCGGCCCAGTCAGCGGAAAGATTGAGCGCTTCTTGCTCTGCCTTCAGCCGAACCGCTTCGGCGGCCAAGCGCTCTTCATCCGTCAATGTAGCGGCGGACAGCTTATCCTGCGCTCCGCCCATACCCATTCCCGTCACTACGCAACGCCCCCGCACGAATATCCCGTCATGGCCCGCAGACTTGCGAGCCACCCTAAGCATCGGCTGCCCGAAAGCCGTTGCTGGAATTTGCATTTTTGATGTGATGCCCGGTAAGCCGGAAGGCCTCGAGCGGTCAGTCGTTTTATGGACGGTTCAGCGCGCAGGGCAAGGCAGTCATGGTAAAAAAACTGAAATAAATGCCCTTGACTCTATCGGACCCTCGCAAATCCCCGGATCACCGACCTAGCCGCTGAAATGTAACGGTTTTACCCTAGGGAATGGCGCGAATCGCGGGAAACCATGGCCTTGGTGCATTGCAGCAAATTTTCTGCGCTGCACAAGCAAAAGGGCCCGCCGGATTGCCGGGGGCCCTCTGCTCATTTCGTTCTGTTTTCGTCCCCGCGAATCGGCGCAGGGGAGGCGAATCAGAGCGAAGCGACTCGCTTGGTCAGACGCGACAGTTTGCGCGCTGCGGTGTTCTTGTGCATTACGCCGCGCGCCACGCCGCGGGCCAGTTCTGGCTGAGCCGCTTTGAGCGCTTCGGCCGCAGCCGGCTTGTCGCCGCCTTCAAGCGCCGCTTCGACCTTCTTTACGAAGGTGCGGATGCGGCTGATGCGGTTGCCGTTGATCTCTGCGCGGCGATCGTTGCGGCGGATGCGCTTTTTGGCTTGCGGCGTATTGGCCATGTTCGTCCTTAGAAAATTCGTGCAAAACGGGGCACCGACAAGGAATCGGACCCGAAGGAAGCGCGGCCCTTAACCTCGGCTACCCGAATCGTCAAGCGAAGTGCCTCACTTCTGGCATTTCTCGCAGTGCCAGGTGCTCCGCCCGCCTTGCGCGAAACGCAGGATCAGCGCGCCACAGGCGGTGCAGCCCTGCCCGTGGCGGTCATAGACTTCGAATTGCTTGGAGAAATAGCCCAGTTCTCCGTCAGGCTGGGCATAATCGCGCAGGGTTGATCCGCCCGCCGCGATCGCCTCGGCAATCACTGCTTTGATCTGCGGGACCAGCCGGGTCAGCGCCGGACCAGAAACCAGTCCAGCCGCCTTGCGCGGATCAATTCGCGCCCGGAACAGCGCCTCACAAACATAGATATTGCCCAGCCCGGCGACGATTCGCTGATCGAGCAGCATCAGCTTGATCGCCGCGCTGCGCCCCGCCAATGCAGTCTTCAGATGCGCAACCGTCAGCGCATCGCCAATCGGCTCTGGCCCCAGCGCGGCAAAGGCTGGCCATGCGTCCAGCCGCTCAGTCTCGACCAGATCGACCGAGCCGAACCGGCGCGGATCGCACAGTGCCAGCGTGTAGCCGCTGCCCGTCTCCAGCACCAAATGATCGTGCTTTCCCAGTTCTTCCGGCTCAATCCGCCAGCGCCCAGACATGCCCAGATGGAACACCATGGTCTGACCCCGGTCGGTATGGATCAGCCCGTATTTGGCCCGGCGTGACAGGCCGGTGACGCTCGCCCCGGTCAGCACCTGGACCAGTTCGGGCGGAAACGGGCGGCGCAGCCCGGCGCGGCGCGGCGTAACCCGGGCCAGCCGCGCGCCATCAAGATAGCGCGCGAGGCCCCGCACGGTGGTTTCGACTTCGGGAAGCTCTGGCATGGCGGTTGGGTAGGCAAGCGGAACCTGCCCCGCAATTGGTTTCGCATTGCAACTTAAAAGACGGCAGGCTATCAGCGCGCCTCAATCCAGTGCTTCCGGGAGAGCCGTTATGTCCAGTTCGCTTCACGCCGCCCATGTTCCCGCCTTCATCGGGATGCTGATCAACATCAAGGGTTGGCTCAATGTTGCCGCGGAAACCGGGAACGAGGCCGATCTGATCACGGCCCGGCTGACCGAAGACATGTTCCCACTGGCCCGCCAGATTCAGGTCGCAGCAGACGCGGCCAAAGGCGCCGGTGCCCGGATGACCGGAACAGAAGCGCCCGCATTTCCCGACGAGGAAACCACCTTCGCCGAACTCAAGGCGCGCTGCGACAAGACTATCGCCTATCTGCAATCGCTGGATGCTGACGCTTTCGATGCCGGTGCGGCGAATGAAGTGGTGATTACCTTCCCCAACGGCGCCGGGGTGAAGTTCGACGGGCTGACCTTTCTTACCCAGTACGCCGTACCCAACTTCTATTTTCACGCCACCACCGCTTACGCGATCCTGCGCAGCAAGGGCGTGAAGGTCGGCAAACAGAATTTCCTTGGCCACCTTGCGCCCTACATGTTTGCCCCGCCAGCCTGATCACCAAATCTCCTCACGCTTTCACTGGCACCGCGCCGCGCTTGTCGCTAAGGCGCGGGCCATGAGCGATACAGTTTCTTTCGGGTACGAAGAGGTCTCTCCCACCGAGAAGACCGAGCGGGTTGGCGCGGTGTTTTCATCGGTCGCCAAGAACTACGACCGGATGAATGACGCCATGTCGGGCGGAATGCACCGGCTGTGGAAGGACAAGTTCGTCCGGCGGGTCAAACCGCAACCGGGTGAGCAGATCCTCGACATGGCTGGCGGCACCGGCGACATCGCTTTTCGCATGGCTGCGCACGGCGCGACGGTGACCGTGTCCGATATCAATCAGGATATGCTCGACGTCGGGATTGAGCGGGCGCTGGACACGGGTTTGGATGACCTCGTCTGGTCCCGCCAGAATGCCGAAACGCTGACTTTTCCGGACCGGTTCTTCGATGGCTACACCATCGCCTTTGGGATCCGCAACGTCACCCGGATCGATGCGGCGCTGGCAGAGGCCTACCGCGTGCTCAAACATGGCGGACGCTTTTATTGCCTCGAATTTTCGACCACCGAATGGCCGGGGTTCAAGGAAGCCTATGATTTCTATTCACACAATCTGGTCCCCCGGATTGGCGAGGCGATTGCCGGGGACGCAGACAGCTATCGCTATCTGATCGAATCGATCCGCCGGTTTCCGCCGATGCCCGAATTTGAAAGCATGATCCGCAGTGCCGGGTTCGTGAACACCCGAGTCGAACCAATTTTGGGCGGACTGGTCGCCATTCACTCCGGCTGGAAAATTTGACCCGCCCCACCACTCATATTCTCCGTCTGCTGCGCTGGGGCCGGACCCTCGCGCGGCACGGCGCGCTGCGCGGGATCGAAAACGATCCCAATACCCCGCCGCAGGTCCGCCGCCTGATCCGGGTCGCGCGGTTTGGGACGTTCCAGCCCAAGGTGCCTGACTATGCCGGAGCGTTTCAAGCGATTGGCCCGGCGGCGATCAAGCTGGGGCAGACGCTGGCGACCCGGCCCGACATTGTCAGTGAGGAAGCCGCGCACAACCTGCTGCTGCTGCAAGACAGTCTGCCGCCAGTGCCCTTTGCTGCGATTCTGCGTGAGATTGAAACCAGCTTTGGCAAACCGGTCGAGGCGCTGTTCGCCTCAATCGAGGAAGTCGCGGTCGGCGCGGCATCGATCGCGCAGGTCCACCGCGCGGTGACTACCGATGGCCGGACCGTCGCGATCAAAGTGCTGCGTCCCGGCATTCGTGAGAAATTCGGGTCCGATATCCAGACTTACGAATGGGCCGCCGCCCATGCCGAAGCGCTGGGCGGTGAATTAGCCCGGCTGCGTCCGCGCATGGTCATCGCCAATTTCAAGCGCTGGACCCTGCGCGAGCTCGACCTGCGGCGTGAGGCAGCATCGGCCTCTGAACTGGCCGAAAAGATGGCGGACACCGAAGGCTACCGCGTGCCGGGGATCGATTGGGACCGGACCAATGGCCGGGTGATGACGATCGACTGGATCGACGGGATCAAGATCAACGAGACCGACGCCTTGCGCGCGGCCGGGCACGATCTGCCCGCGCTGGCCAATCATCTGGTGCTGACTTTCCTGCGGCAGGCGATCAGCAACGGATTTTTCCACGCCGATATGCATCAGGGCAACCTGTTCGTGCAGGCCGATGGGACGATTGCGGCGATCGATTTCGGGATCATGGGCCGGATTGATCGGCGCGCCCGGCTGTGGCTGGCCGAGATCCTCTATGGGTTGACCACCGGCAACTATCGCCGCGTCGCCGAGATCCATTTCGAAGCGCAATATGTGCCGAGCTACCATTCGGTCGATGAATTCGCCACGGCCCTGCGCGCGGTGGGTGAGCCGACGCGCGGCCGCCCGGTCAGCGAGCTGTCGGTCGGGCAGATGCTCGACAGCCTGTTTGCAATCACCCGCGAGTTTGACATGGCGACCCAGCCGCACTTGCTGCTGTTGCAAAAGACCATGGTGATGGTCGAAGGCCTCGCCACCCAGCTCAACCCCGCGATCAATATGTGGGACGTTGCCGCGCCTTATGTCCGTGATTGGATCCGCGACGAACTGGGGCCCGAGGCGGCGATTGCCGACCGGCTGCGCAAGGATGCCGAAACGCTGCTGCGGCTGCCCGATCTGATCCGCCGGATTGAGGACAAGTTCCCGGCCAAAGGCGGCGCGCCTGAAACTGCACCACTGCCCGAGATCGATCTGATCTGGGCGAAACGACAGGGCGAACGCGGCTGGCTGGGCTATCTGGCGGCAGCAGCGGCAGGCGGCGGCGCGCTGTGGGCGGCGCAGGCGTTGGGCTGGCTCTAGGCCATGGACCTCGAAGCCCTGCTGCTGCATTTCTTTGAGACGGACGATCCCGCGGCGCTGACCGAGGCGGAGTTTGACCTTGCGATCGAACGGCTCAAAATCGGCTTCGGGGTCGAACGCGATGCGGGCCGCAAGTTCGCGTTGTGGACCCTGCTCCACACCTTCGATGCTGCGCCGCTGCCCGCCGAAGCCTTTGCCAAGGACCCCAAGCTGAAGGCGGCAGCCGACGAATACCTCAGCGCCGCGTTCCGGCTGGAACGGTTTGCCGATCCGGAAAGCTAGACAGCAAAACGCCCCGAACTCAGCAGAGTCCGGGGCGCCTTGTTTACTAAGCTAACGCTGGATCAGAAATCGTAACCCACGCGCAGGCCGATGGTGCGCGGGTTGATTACCACCACATAGGGCCGTGCGCCGCACTGGCCGCATTGCAGATAGCGCGAAACCTGGCCGCGTTCGTCGAATACGTTCGATGCGAACAGTTCCAGATTGAGGTGTTCGAACTCAACCCCGAAGGCCAGATTGACGGTCGTGAAGGCTGGCAGCTGCCCAATCGTCGCGGCCGGTCCGGCGCGCACTTCGGTGGTGGCAGAGCCCTGATAGGCGGCGTTGACCTGACCGTAAGCCTTGGTCGATCCGCCAACATCGGCGCTGTAACGCGCTGTCCCGGCGACCTTGAACTTCGGCGTGATCGGCAGACGAGTACCCGGCAGAGACTCAATCGAATTGGGATCACCGCCCGGCCCCGGCAAGGTGCAGGTATACGATGGGTCATCGTATGCGCAGAGGTTCTTAGTGATCTTGGCATCGGTATAGGCTGCCGCGACCTGGAAGCTGAGCGGGCCGCGGTTATAGGCCAGATCGACATCAATCCCGCGAATCCGGGCATCCGGACCGTTGTGGATTTCAGTAAAGCTGTTGGCGCCAAGGAAGCTGAACTGGAACTTCTTCCAATCCTGCTGATAGATCGCACCATTGATCCGCAGGCCCGGAGCCAGCGTCACTTTCCAGCCCAGTTCATAGTTCTGGAGGAAGTCAGGCTCATAGGCCGCCACATCGGCGCGGCGGTTAATCCCGCCGGGGCGGAAGCCCTTTGACGCGGTGGCATAGAGCAGCACGGTGTTGCTAGGCTTGTAGTTCAGGTTGAAGCGCCAGGTGAAGCCGTCACCCTCTGCCTTCACCGGACTGACGCTACCGTTTGCGACAACCCCAAGGTTGGTACAGGGCGTGCCGGCGATGACTGGCGCGATTAGCACCCGCGACGTGGCGTAGGTATTGGAATCGCGATCATAAAGCCGCTGGTTAGACGTGGTGAAGCACTGCGCCACGCCGGTCCGGTTGCTGCCCGCCGCATTTGGCGGGGAGTCCGAATAGCCATTGCCCGGATTGCGGCCAAAACCGAAGAACCCGATCAGGCTGTTGTCGAACTTGTAGTACCGGCCACCGGCGGTCAGCGTCAGTTGATCCGTAATGTCAAAACTGGCCTCGCCAAAAGCGGCATAATCCTTGTCGATCCGGTGCTGCTTGGTCAGCCACAGCGTGCCGTTGAGGCCGTTGACCGAGCCGAGCGGGCCGAGGTTCGCAACCTTGTAATCCTGGAAAATGTCGTTCGACTGATACTGATAGAACAGCCCGGCGACGACGCGGAAGCGGTTTTCCTGCGGCGAAGCGACGCGCAGTTCCTGGCTGAACTTCTTGAAGTGATCGCTGCCGATCACCTTCTGGCTGGGGTTGATCGTGTTGCCCAGCGCGTCGGTGAAATAGAGGTAGCTGGAAATGCCGCCATAGTACGAATAGATCTGGTCATAGGCTTCGGCATAGTCGGTGTAATCGCTGGAGCTGTTGGTCTTGCGGTCAAGGTAAGCCCCGGCATAGGTTACGTCCCAATTGCCGATCTTGCCTTCGATCGTCAGCGATGCCTGGGTGAACTTGTCGCCCCGGAATTCCGGCGTGAAGTGCTGCACCTGCAGATCGCCGACCGACGGATCAAACGCGAAATTTCCTTCGGAACTGGTGCTTTGGTACATTACCGCCGGGGTGATGGTCCAATCGTCGTCCAGTTCAATCCCCAACGCGGCGCGGCCGCCGATGGTTTCGGCGGTGTTGTAATCCTCTTCAACGAAGGCCGCATTGTTCATCCGGATGCCACCAGCCGTCGAAGGCGGGCAGCCCAGCGGGTTCGGTTCGGGCAGGAACGCGCGGCAACCCGGTACGTTGTCGATGAAGCCAGCGTCGCGCTTGTAGAAACCGACCACGCGGATCGCCATCTTGTCATTCAGCGGGGTGTTGGCAAAGAATTCGAACTTGCCGCCGATCTTGCCGCCCGACACCGAATTGATCTCGGCATCAAAGCCGCCTTCGGATTTCGACGTGTCAGGCTTGTTGGTGATGATCCGGATTGTTCCGGCCTGCGAAGAGGCACCGTAAAGCGTCCCCTGCGGGCCAGACAGGCTCTCGATCCGGGCGATGTCATAGACATAGACGTCAAGGTTGCCGCCAATCGTGGTGACCGGCTGTTCGTCGAGGTAAACGCCGACCGAAGGCAGCGAGCCGGAGTGATTCCCGTCCCCGCCCGATGCAACACCGCGCATATAGATCACGTTGACACCGGGGGTGCCGCTGCCCTGGAATGACACCGATGGCAGTTGCTGAGCATAGCCGCTGAAGTTCGAAATGTTGAGCTGTTCAAGCTTTTGCGTGCTGATCGCCTGGATCGAGATCGGAACCTTTTGCAGGCTTTCCGAGCGCTTTTGCGCGGTAACGACGATTTCGACGCTGTCGGTATCATCCTCATCCGCGGCTTGCGCAAAGGCCGGGCTGGCAAGCATCGCGGTGGAAGTTAGCAGCGCGGCAAAGGCGGCGCGACGAGTGGCAATACGCATGAAGAACCCCTTGTTGTCTTAGCAACTGGCTGGACCATGATTCCTGCCAAGGCCCTCGTCAAGCGGCGGTGTTAAGATATTACCAATCGGCGTGCCGGGGGTGACACTTTTACAACGTTTCCGGCACCGCCGGGTAATATTCGAGCACATCGCCTAGGGCATCGCGTAGCGGGCCCAGCTGCGCGGCAAACGGCTTCCATGCTTCGGTTCCTTCGCGGAAGATTGGCTGGCGGACCTGTTCGGAACTCGGCGTGCGAACCGCACGGTCATTGTTGTAGAACGACAGGCAGTTATCCTCAAATTCCACCCCGCAATAATCGAGCAGGCGGCGCACTTCAGCTTCGGTATCGTCCACCATGCTTTCATAGGTAACCCGGTGAACCGCGCCGGGCTGAACCCGGTCAAAATGGGCCATCAACCGCACATAATCGCGGTAATAGCGGCCCATATCGGTCAGCGAATAGCTGAACGCCTGCCCCCGCGCGAAGTGCTGCTTGAAGTTGGAGAAGCAGCAGCCAAGCGGATGGCGGCGCGCGTCGATGATCTTGGCGTTCGGCAGGATCAGCCGGATATAGGCAACGTGCATCCAGTTGTTGGGCAGCTTGTCGATAAACAGCGGTCGCTCGGTCTTGCGCTGGATCCGGGTCCGTTCGAGGAACTCTGCGCCCTGCCGGGCCAGTTGATCGGCGCTCAAACCGGGCAGGTTTGCCGGGAAGCCTCCCCCGCGCCGGGCCATTGCCGGAATATCGGGCAGTTCGGTGGTGCCTTCGATCAGGCTGTGGCTGGACAGGATCTGCTCAACCAGCGTCGATCCGGCGCGCGGCATCCCCAGCACGAACACCGGATCGGGCGCATCGCAGCCCTGCCCGGCGCGGCTCGCAAAGAATTCGGCGTCACACAGTTCGATCAGCTGATCGACCAGCCGGGTGGTTTCATCGGCATCGTAATCGAGCTCGGTTTTGCGCAGCGCGTTGCCCGCCGCATAGTGCGCGAACGCCGCGTCGGCCTGGCCGCGATCCTCGAGCGCCTTGCCCAGCGCAAAGTCGAGGTGGAAGCGGTCTTCCTTGGCCACTGCCCCGCCCGCCAGCGCCGCCTCCATCGCGGCGATATCACCGTCTGAGAATTTGACGGTTTTCAGATTGGCGAGGCTCCACCACACTTCGCCCAGCCCCGGCATCAGATCGATCGCCTTGCGATAGGCGGCGATCCCCTCATCCAGCCGCCCAACGGTTTTGAGCATATGGCCAAAGCTCATCCAGACCCGCGGTTGATTCGGGGCCTGTTGCAGCACCCGTTCGTAAAAGCCAATTGCTTCGTCAAATTCACCGATCCGGCCCAACGCGGCGGCTTGCAGGTTGGCGTGGCCGGGGTTGTCAGGCTCCTCGGTCAAGACCTGCCCCAGTTGCTCGATCGCTTCGGTTGGGCGGTTCTGGCGGTAGAGCACCAAGGCCAGATTGGCCCGCGCGGCGGTGAACCCGGGCGACAGCTCCAGCGCGCGGCGCAGCAGGCTTTCGGAATCCTTGTAGCGCCCGATCCGCCCGGCAACTTCGGCCAGCATCCGGATCGCGGCGACTTCGAACGGGCGTTCTTTCAGATGTTCGCGCAGCAGAAACTCGGCGCGCGGAATGTCATTGTCGTTCATCGCTACCGCCGCCTCAACCAGCCGCGCGGGGTATTGGCCGAGGCGTGAGAGCCAGCTGGTGGTGGTGACGTTTGCCATAAATCGCGTCCTAGCCCGATTTGCCTGCCGAATGCCAGTGGTGCGGTTTTGCTGGCATTGCCGGGTGAAACATGGTCCCTTTTCGCAAGATGGGGGAACGGCGAGATGACCACACCAGCACAGCAACGCCCGTTCGGCATCTGGACCGCCACCGCGATGGTCGTCGGATCGATGATCGGTGCGGGGATCTTTGTGCTTCCCGGCCAGCTCGCACCCTTCGGCTGGACCGGACTTGCGGCCTGGATTGCCGCCGGTCTTGGAGCGATGGCGCTGGGGCTGGTGATCGCCGACCTGACCAAGGCCATGCCCGACGAACCCAGCTTGATCGCCATTTGCGGCGAAGTTCTGGGGCCGCTGTTCGGGGTGCTGATCGGGTGGTCCTATTGGGTCAGCCTGTGGTGCGGCACTGCGGTGGTTGCGACCACTGCCGCCAGTTATCTCTCTTCGCTGCTGCCCGGACAGTCCGCCACGCCGATACAGATTGCGCTGGGCGGCGTAGGGATCGTCATATCGCTGACGCTCTTGAACCTGCGCGGCGCGCGGGCGGCCGGGCGGTTTCAGGTTGTCACCACACTGCTCAAGCTGCTGCCGCTGGTGGCAGTGGTGTGTATTCTGGCGGGACTGGCTTGGCGTGGCGGCGATCAGTTCGCCGTATCGCAGCATACCCCGTTTTCCGCCGCCGCGCTGACCCCGGCGCTGACCTTGGCCTTTTTCGCAATGCTCAGCTTTGAAACGGCCGCGCTGGTAACGGAGCGGGTGCGCGATCCGGCGCGCAATGTGGTGCGCGCGACTTTGCTGGGGCTGGGCGCAACAATTCTGCTCTATATCGTTGTCTGTATGGGGATCGTCCTGGCTTTGCCCGCCAGTGAGCTGACCGCCAGCCCCGCGCCAGTCGCCATGTTCGTAGAGCGGTTCTGGGGACCGGGCGCTGGAGTAGCCGTCGCGCTGCTGACGGCGGTGGCCGGGATTGGCTATGTCAACGCCGCAGTGCTGCTGCAGGGCGAGCTGCCGCTGACCGCGGTGCGCGGCGGAATGATGCCAGCCTGGACCGCGCCGACCAACCGGCACGATGTCGCAGCCTGGCCAATGGCCACCGGCACTGGCTTGGCAGTCGTGCTGATGATCGGCGGGGCCACGGGTTGGGGTGCAGACCTGCTGGGCTTCATGCTCCGCCTGACCACGGTGGCTTCGATCTGGCTCTATCTCGGCGTTTGCGTTGCCGCGTTGATCCTGAAGCGCAAACAGGTGCTGGCGCTGCTCGGCATCGGCTTTTCGTTGTGGGTGCTGTACGGCTCCGGGATCGAAGCGGGCGGATTGGGCGTGCTGTTAATGCTGCTGGGCCTGCCGCTCTATTTCGCCGCCCGCCCGGTCAGCTCCGCAAAATCTTCCTGAGCAGCGGGCGGTCGGCCAGAATGGCATGGGCCGCGTTGTGGCCCGGTGCGCCGGTGACCCCGCCGCCCGGATGGGTGCCCG
>JANMHL010000245.1:0-18339 GCA_031375125.1 Novosphingobium sp.
ATCGACGATGAAATCGAGGATTGCATGGGCGACATAGTCCGGCCCTTCGACCAGCCGCTCGGAAGTGCTTTCCAGCCGGGTTCGCAACTGGCTGTGGGCTCGGGCCGAACCCAGCCGAACCGTCACCACAAAGTCGCCGGCGAGGAAGATCGCAGTCTGGCCATAGGCTATGTTGTCCCCCTCTTGCACCGCCGCGGTCCGGGCGACGATGAACAGCTGCGAACCATAGGTTTCCAACTTGGGCATCTGGGTCGGGTTGAGCGCATCTTCGATCGCCAGCGGGTGCAGGCCAAACTGGATGCGGACCAGTTCCATTTCCTCCGCCGAAGGATCGGCCAGCCCGACCCAGTCAAACATTCCTTTGGCCAGTGCGGCGCGCGGCTGTCCGTCTATCGGCAGATTGGTTTCAGCGGGTTTGCCGCCGTTGTAGCGGTGCGAGGCGATGATTGTCATGGCTCTGTCTGGCAAACCCGCTTGACGCTGGCAATCCCATGTCCATCATGTTAACCGAGCGGCTAATACTGACACGAATGTCAATTGTTCGGGAGAATGCGTGATGAACATGGTCACCCAACCGCGTGAAGACGTGCTGGATATGATCATCGTCGGGGCCGGGATTTCCGGCATCGGCATGGCAGTGCACATGCAGCGCGATTGCCCGGACAAGCGTTTTGCAATCCTTGACCGGCGGGAACGGCTGGGCGGGACCTGGGACCTGTTCCGCTATCCGGGGATCCGCAGCGACAGCGACATGCACACGCTGGGATTCGCGTTCGCCCCCTGGAAGCACGAAAAATCGATCGCCGATGCGACTTCGATCCTCGAATATCTCGATGCGATTACCGAGGAATATCGCCTCCCCGAGACGATGCGGCTGGGCCAGAAGGTGATCAGCGCCGATTGGGACAGCAAGACCGCCGTCTGGACCGTGGTCAGCGAAGGCGCTGATGGCCAGCACAGCCAGGCCAAAGCCCGGTTCCTGTTCCTGGGTTCAGGCTATTACGATTACGACAATCCCTATGACGCCGGGTTCAAGGGCCGCGACACGTTCAAGGGCCAGATCATCCACCCGCAGTTCTGGCCCAAGGATTTCGACCATACTGGCAAAAAGGTGGTGGTGATCGGATCGGGTGCCACCGCTGTCACGATCGTTCCGGCGATGGCGCATACCGGCGCGGCCCATGTCACCCAGTTGCAGCGCACCCCGACCTATATGGTCAGCCGCCCGGCCAAGGACGCAATCGCCAACGGCCTGCGCAAGATCCTGCCCGAAAAGGCCGCCTATGCGATCACCCGGTTCAAGAACATCACGCTGCAGGACCTGATGTTCAAGCGGGTGCGCAAGAATCCAGAGAAATCCAAGGAATTCCTGCTGCGCGAAACAGCCAAGAACCTTGGGCCGAATTTCAACGAAACCGATTTCGTTCCGCCCTATAATCCGTGGGATCAGCGCCTGTGCCTGGTGCCGGATGCCGATTTCTTCGACGCCGTCAATCAGGGCAAGGCCAGCGTAGTGACTGACCATATCGACAGCTTTGACGCCACCGGGATCAAGCTGAAATCGGGCAAGCACCTTGATGCCGATGTGATCGTGACCGCCACCGGGCTCAATCTGGCCTTCGCCGGCAAGATCGCGATTGCAGTCGATGGGCGGCCGGTCGATTTCGGCAGCTGCTTCTATTACCGCAACTGTATGTTTTCCAACGTGCCCAATCTGGCGGGCGTGTTCGGCTATATCAACGCCAGCTGGACGCTGCGGGTTGATATCATCGGCGAATACATCACTCGCCTGCTCAAGCAGATGGACGTCTATGGCGCCGTGGCCGCCACCCCGGTGCTGGCGGCTGATGCCGGGCTGGAACAGGACGATGTCTTCTCCGATTTCTCCTCGGGCTATTTGGAGCGCGGCAAGGACCTGATGCCCAAGAATGCGGCCAGCCTGCCCTGGCGGCTCAATCAGGACTACCGTCAGGACAAGCAGGATATGCGGCACGCCCCGATCGACGATGGCGTGCTGGCATTTACGCGGGCAAAGGAACTGGTGGGAGGATAGGTTTTCGCCTAACCTATAGCGATGACTGAACCCACCCGCATCTGGAAAGCCGCCCTGCTCGTCATTGGCGACGAGATCCTCTCTGGCCGTACGCAAGACAAAAACGTCGCGCAAGTTGCGGCCTGGCTGAATGTTCAGGGCATTCGTCTGTCCGAAGTGCGGGTCGTGGCCGATGATACCGCCGCCATCGTCGCTGCCGTCAACGCGCTGCGCGCCGCTAACGACTATCTGTTCACCACCGGCGGGATCGGGCCAACCCATGATGACATCACGGTCGATGCCGTGGCCGAGGCGCTGGGCGTGGGTGTGGTAATCCACCCCGATGCCCGGGCGATTCTGGAGCGTTATTACGAAACCCGCGGCGGCCTGAATGAGGCGCGGCTGCGGATGGCGCGGGTGCCCGATGGCGCTGAGCTGATCCCCAACCGGATGTCGGGCGCGCCGGGAATCCAGATCGGCAACGTCTTCTTGATGGCCGGGGTCCCCTCGATCACCGCCGGGATGCTCGATGCGCTGACCGGGACGCTCGAAGGCGGTTTGCCGGTGCTGGCCGAGACGGTCGGCAGCTGGGTGCAGGAAAGCGAGGTCGCCGACCTGCTGCGCCAGACCGAAGCCGCCCACGAAGGCTGCGCCATCGGATCCTATCCATTCTTCCGCGAAGGCAAGGTCGGCGCTAACTTCGTGGTCCGCTCGGTCGACCCGGCCTTGCTTGAGGTGTGCTGCGAAGCACTCTCCACCGGTCTGCGCGCTTTGGGGCGCGAAGCGGTTGCAGGCGGCATCTAGCAGTGGCGCGCCGCGGAATTGGCGGCTAATGGGGCGCCGGTACGGGCTGCCGCTGCGGCCCGATAAACGAAAGTTCGGATTGCTGCTCATGACGCTGGCCGCTGCATCGCTGTCTCTGGCTGGCTGCGCCCATTCGGCGCCCGACACCGTAATCGCCGCGTTCGAGGCCAATCTGGCGGCTCATGCCAGCGCGACCGAGGCTTTGAGCGGGTGGTGCAAAGCGCGCGGGATCGATCCTGACGGTCAGACCACCGTCCAATTCGTGCACGGGGCAAATGAAGCTCCACCGGCCGATCTGCGCGAAACGCTGGGCGTTTCCGCTGATGAGCCATTGGGCTATCGCCACGTCAAGCTGGTCTGCGGCACTGCGGTGTTGTCAGAGGCGCACAACTGGTTCGTCCCGGCCAGGCTCAGCCCGGAAATGAACCGGCAGTTGGCGCAAACCAACGTGCCGTTCGGCAAAGTCGCTGCCAGTCTGAATTTCACCCGCGAACCGATCAGTTCGGCCCGGCGCGGCGAACCGGGCTGTCCAGCGGGGGCAATTTCAACCCACCGCGCGCTGCTGCGACTGCCCGATGGCCAGCCGCTGGCGCTGGTGGTGGAGTGTTATACGCAAGCGAATCTAGGGCGCGGCGACTGACTGACGCGGCGCTGTGCCCTTGTCGACCAGCAGCGTGATCACCACCTTGGCCGCCCCCGGCCCGCGGTTGACCCCGTTGTGCGGCACCCCGCGCGGCATCGTAAAGCTGTCACCGGGGTTCAGCACGGTCACTTTGCCTTTGACCCGCATTTCCAGCTGACCCGATGCGATATAGGCGACTTCGGTTCCGGGATGGATGTGCCAGCCGCTCTCGGCCCCGGCGGCAAAATCGCGGCTCTGGACAATAACCACCTGAGCTCGGCCACGCGGCACGTCGAGCGCGGCATGGGTCTGCGGAACCGAGGCGGGCGGCGCGGCAGCCGCACTGGCGGTGGCAGCGAGGAGAAGTAGACTACGCATCCGTCATTCGAGCCCCAGGCATGGCTGCCGGGGACCATCGGCGATGGCTCGGGCCGCTTCGTTCTGAGCCGCTTTGGGCCGGACCTGCGCAATCACGCAGCCCTTGGACAGATCAACCACCACCAGCAGTGCGGTCAGCTGGTCGGGATGCTCGGGGCTCTCCACCACACTGTTGCGCAAAATCAGCGCGGCCGGCTTGAACGCGGTGTCTTCGCCCACACCGCGCCATTCGGCGGTGTCCCCCAACGAATTAAATCCGCCGCCAGCCAGACTGGTCAGCGCTAGGTGCATCGGCTTTTGCCCCGGGCGCAGCAATTGCACATCATCGCGCGCATCATCGTAAAGCAGCATCAAGTCGATCCCGCCTGTCCCGGAACAGCGCGAAACCGACCAATCCTCATCGACTTTGCGGTCTACCACCTTGCAGTCTTTCAGCGAGGTGTAGCGCGAAAGCGGGCCGGCAGCCGGTGGCAGCACAGGTGCCGTGCTTGCCGTTGCCTCCGCTGCACTGCCGGTCGGTGCCTGATCTGGCGTGGTCTGTTCAGTGCAGGCGGCCAGCAGCAACAGCGGCAAGGCAGGGGCGAGTCGGTGGTTCATCGCGCCACCTTGCCACAACCGAAAAGGGCCGGGAAGCGTGGTGCTTCCCGGCCCTTTTTCAGGTTTTGCGGAATGCGGAGCCTTAGGCGCCCTGCACTTCGCTAAGGTCGATCTTCAGGCCGGGGCCCATCGACGAGGACAGGCCAACCTTCTGGAGATACTTGCCTTTGGCGCCCGATGGCTTGGACTTTACCACGGCATCGACGAAGGCAACAAAGTTGGCCTTCAGCGCTTCGTTCGAGAACGACAGCTTGCCGATCCCGCCGTGGATGATCCCGGCCTTTTCAACGCGGAATTCGATCTGGCCGCCCTTGGCAGCCTTGACCGCTTCGGCGACGTTCGGGGTGACGGTGCCCAGCTTAGGGTTCGGCATCAGGCCCTTGGGACCCAGAACCTTACCCAGACGTCCCACAACGCCCATCATGTCCGGCGTGGCAATCACGCGGCCATAATCGAGGTTACCGGCCTGCATATCTTCGAGCAGGTCTTCGGCGCCAACCTTGTCAGCGCCTGCAGCCAGTGCCTTTTCAGCGTTTTCGCCGCGCGCAAACACCGCAACCTTGATGTCCTTGCCGGTGCCCGAAGGCAGCACGACCATGCCGCGGACCATCTGGTCAGCGTGGCGCGGATCGACGCCCAGGTTCAGCGAAACCTCAAGGCTTTCGTCGAACTTGGTGGTCTTGAGGTCTTTCAGCATTTGGATCGCGGCATCAACGCCGAGCATCTGCTGATTGTCGCCTAGCTTTTCGTTCAGCGACTTCTGCTTTTTGGTCTGTGCCATGTTCTTAGCCCTCCACCACTTCGAGGCCCATCGAGCGGGCAGAGCCTTCGATGATCTTGGTGGCCTGTTCAATATCATTCGCGTTCAAATCGGCGAACTTGGTCTGGGCAATTTCGGCCAGCTGCGAACGCAGAATCGTTCCGCCCAAAATCTTGCCCGGCTCCTTCGAGCCCGATTTGAGGCCAGCGGCCTTCTTGATCAGGAACGAAGCTGGCGGGGTCTTGGTCACGAACGTGAACGACCGGTCCGCATAAACGGTAATGATCGTGGGGATCGGCATCCCTTTTTCAAGGTCCGTCGTGGCGGCGTTGAACGCCTTGCAGAATTCCATGATGTTGACGCCGCGCTGACCCAGGGCTGGGCCGATCGGCGGAGACGGCGTGGCCGAGCCCGCAGACACCTGTAGCTTGATATAGCCTTCAATCTTCTTGGCCACGATGGACCTCCTTATCTTCCTGTTGGCCGTCCCGCTGTTTCAGGGATAGTCCGCAGAGTAAGCGGTCAATCAGCGATCCAAAGACCGCCTCCCGCAGGGAATCGCCAAGGCAAGCCCCGAACGAAGCCGGGCGCATAGGGGAGCGGCGGAAAAGATTCAACCGAAACCTGCCCAGTTCCGAACGGCCTTCAGGCTGGCGGCGAATCGGACGCCAGACGGTATCCGACTGCTGGTTCGTTGAGAATCAGCGCGGGATGGGCGGGATCCGCTTCAAGTTTTTGCCGCAGCGCCCGGATCGCCACCCTTAGATAATCGAGCTGTTCGGACTGAGCCGGTCCCCACACTGCCCGAAGGAGGTGCCCGTGGGTCAGCACCCGCCCGGCGTTTCGGGCCAATTCGACCAGCAGCGCGTATTCCTTGGGCGTGAGATGAATGTCCGTTCCGGCCCGGCTCACTGTGCGGCGGTGCAGGTCGATGGTCAGGCTGCCGCAAATGAACGGTTCCAGTTCGGCACCCGGCGCCAGATCGATCAGCCCGTCGATGTAGCGATCCAGCTTGGCAATTTCGGCTGAAACGCTGGTTATCAACGCCTTGTCCCCGGCGCCAGCGCGTTTGAGCGCCCGCGCCGCCGCGCCGATCGCGTTAAGGCGCGGTTTGACGTCCTCACCAATCGAAGTCAGCAGCGCAGAACGGAGCCGGTCACGCTCACGCAGCGCGGCAACATCGCGGGCGCCAACTTCAAGCCGGGCCCGAGCCATCGCCAATGCAACCTGATCGAGCAGATTGCGGTACAGGCCCAGTTGGTCATCGGCGATCGGCAGGGCACCATCTTCGCGCGCGACCCCCAGGGCCGCCATGACCGCGCGGTCCGATGCAATCGCGCGGAATTGCCAGTCAGCCAGGTCAAGCTTGTGGACCCCACGTCCAGTCGGCTCGCCAGTGTGCAACGTGATGGCTGCAGCGGCAAAATCGCTGGGGGCCAGCGCCGCTGCGGGCGGCGCACTTGCCAACACTTGCGGCCTGTCCTCGCCGGTTATCAGCACTGCGTGGCAGCGGAACAGCTGCGATAGTTCGCTGACAGCAATATGGGCGATGGCCTGTTCATCGGCCGACGAGAGCAGCTTGCGCGCGAAACCAGCGATGGTGGCATTGCGGGCCGCATGGGCTGCTGCCAGCTGCGCCTGCTGACGCAGCAAGCCGACCAGTTGGCTGGTCACCAGTGCGACCAGGAACAACACGATCACCGTCACCACGTCCGCCGGATTATGAATGACAAAAGTCCGGTACGGCGCCGTGAAGAAGTAATTGTAGGCCATCGCCGATGCGACTGCCGAAGCCAGCGCCGGCCACAATCCCGCATAGACGGCGGCGGCCAGCACTGACGGGAGATAAAGCAGCACGACAGGCTCATTGCCCCAGCGCTCAGAGATCAGCAGCCCCACGAACGTCGACAGCGTCACCGCCGCCATCGCCCCGACGAAGCCGCCGAACTGATAGGCCAAAGTCGGGCGTTGATTGCTCAGATCGACGAGTTCCAGTTTCATGCTTCACAGGTTGCGCCTGGGGCGACGCTTCGTCGAGCGGAAACCGCTTTCTTTATGCAGTTCCACATGGAATCTTTATGGGGTTCAGGCCCACTTGGGTGGCATGAACACGGAAAAAACGGCATCGCCTCAGGGACCAGCCCCCACCGCTTCGGCGCCCAGCCCACACGGCGCGAAAGAAAGCCTGCCCGTCCTGATGCTTGGGGCGATCGGGGTCGTCTATGGTGATATCGGTACCTCGCCGCTCTATGCCCTGAAGGAGAGTTTCATCGGCCCGCACCCGCTCGCGGTCGATCGGCTGCACATCTTTGGCGTGCTCAGCCTGATCTTCTGGTCGTTGATGCTGATCGTCACGGTGAAGTATGTGTTCGTCGCGATGCGCGCCGACAACCGCGGCGAAGGCGGCTCTTTCGCGTTGCTCGCGCTGATGTCACGGCATCTTGAACAAGGCCGGTGGACGCGCTGGTTGATCATGCTGGGCGTGCTGGCAGCGTCGCTGTTCTATGGCGATGCGATGCTGACGCCCGCAATTTCGGTGCTGTCTGCGGTTGAAGGCCTGACTATCGTTAGGCCCGGCCTGGCCCCGCTTGTTTTGCCCATTGCAGTCATGATCCTGATTGCGCTGTTCCTGATCCAGTCACGCGGAACGGCCAAGGTTGGCCTGGTGTTCGGCCCTGTTGTGTTGGTCTACTTTGCCACTCTGGCAGTGCTCGGTGTGGCCAACATCATCAACCGGCCCGAAGTTCTGGGAATTCTTAATCCGCTCTGGGCGATCAAATTCTTCAGCTATGATCCCCGCTTGGCATTTCTGGCGATGGGTTCGGTCTTTCTGGCAGTAACCGGGGCCGAAACGCTCTATGCCGACATGGGCCATTTCGGGCGCAAAGCGATCGGGATCAGCTGGCTGACCCTGGTCTATCCCTGCCTGATGCTGAACTATATGGGCCAAGGCGCGCTGCTGCTTGAAACACCGGCCGCCGTATCCAATCCCTTCTATCTGATGGCTCCGGAGTGGGCCCGGCTGCCACTGGTGCTGCTGGCCACGGCAGCGACGATCATCGCCAGCCAGGCGGTCATTTCAGGGGCGTTTTCAGTCACCCATCAGGCGGTCCAGCTCGGCTTTCTGCCACGCCTCAAAACGCTCCACACCAGCCAGAAGGCTGCCGGGCAAATCTATATTCCGGCGATCAACTGGGGCTTGCTGGTGATGGTGCTAGTGCTGGTGCTGGGCTTTCGCGAGTCGACCCGGCTGGCCTCGGCCTATGGCATCTCGGTGGTTGGGACGATGTTGATCACAACGGTGATGCTGGGCTTTCTGGTGTTCCGGGTGTGGAAGTGGAACCGCTGGCTGGCCAGCCTGACCATCGGCGCGTTCCTGATGGTGGATATTATCTACTTCGCCTCAAACATCACCAAAATCCCCGATGGCGGGTGGTTCCCGCTGGTCGTCGCTGGCGCACTGTTCACGGTCCTGACCACCTGGGCAACCGGCCGCAAGCTGATGCGCGAACGGATGGAGGAAACCGCGATGCCGCTGGCCGCCTTCGTCAAGTCGGCCCGTTCGGTCCACCGGGTGCGCGGCACGGCAGTATTCCTGTCGGCTTCCACCGAAGCAATCCCTTCGGCCATGCTGCACAACCTCAAGCATAATCAGGTCATGCACGGCCGGGTACTGCTGCTGACTGTCGCGGTGGCAGAAGTCCCCATCGTGGACGCGGCGGCGCGCACCGAAGTCCATGATGTGGGCGAAGGGTTCTACCGCGTCGTGCTCCACTATGGCTTCATGGAAGAGGTCGACATTCCGCGCGAATTGGCTGGAATAGCGACGATTGGCGGCCCGTTTGACATGATGACCACCAGCTTCTTTCTGGGGCGCACTAAGGTGATTGCGGCAAAGGAACAGCCGGGCATGGCGCTATGGCGCGAACGGCTGTTCGCCTTAATGTCAAAAAGCAGTGAGAGCGCGATGGAATCGTTCAAGCTGCCGACCAATCGCGTGGTCGAGCTGGGCAGCCAGCTGCAGATCTGAGCAGGCGGCAGTTGCTCCGGGGGCAAACCCCGGAGCGCCGTCCTTACTTGACCAGTTCGACCTGTTCGAAATCGAGCTCGACCGGGGTGGCCCGGCCAAAGATCGAGACCGAAACCTTGACCCGGTTCTTGTCGAAGTCGAGCTCTTCGACCACGCCGGTGAACGAATTGAACGGGCCGTCGAGCACTTTGACCGCATCGCCGATCTCGTAATCGACCGAGATGTGCTTTTTGGGTTCTGCCGCGGCGGCGTCGCGCGCGCCGAAATAGCGTGACGCTTCGCGTTCGCTGATCGGCTGCGGCTTGCCGTTAAGGCCGAGGAAGCCGGTGACCTTGGCGGTGTTTTTGATCAGGTGATAAACGTCATCGTTCATCGTCAGCTTGGCCAGCACGTAGCCGGGCATGGTCTTGCGCTCGACCTGAACCTTTTTGCCGCGCTTTACCTCGGTGATCGTTTCAGCCGGAACTTCGACCGCTTCGACCAGAGCCTCAAGCCCCTTGCGTTCAGCTTCGGAAAGGATCGATTCCTTGACCTTGCTTTCGAAGCCCGAATAGGCGTGGATGATGTACCAGCGTGCCATGTGCTTATCTCTGACTTATCGAAGAATGGTCTGGCGATCAGGCCAGTGAAAGCAGGGTCTTCACAACCCAACCGAACAGCGAATCGATGCCGAGGAAGAACACCGCCAGGATCGTCATCATGATCCCGACGAAAATCGCAGTGGTCACGGTTTCCTGACGGCTGGGCCAGACCACCTTGCGCGCTTCGGTCTGAACCTGGCGCATGAATTCGCCGGGATTGAACTTGGCCATGAACGCTTACTCACCTTGAAGGGTTTGCACCTCGGGCCTACCGCCATGGGGACAGCGCCGCCCCGGCATCTGGAAGGTCCAGGGAGCCGGGAGGGGCAATGGTATTCGTCCAAATGCCGGAAGACAGTCCGCCACTTAGCTACGGCTGCGCGGTTTTGCAAGACGCGCGAGGAACCAAGTGCGTCCGCGCTTTTCGACCTTGAACCCGGCGGGCAGTTTGACCGGGTCGGATTGGCCGACATACCACAGGTAATCGACGTGCTTGGCCGGGTTGTAATCCGAGATATCGATCTTGCGCCCGGCCCGGTGGTTGAGCCGGTGGAACGGATCGCGGAAGAACGGCCCGCCGCCGTTGATTGTCATCATGTGGATGCCGGGCACAGCAAAATTGCAGTTGGTAAAGCCATCGAGGCGGACCACCACATAGCCGCAGATATGCTCTTTGCCATTGAAGCCCCATTCGCTGCGCTCGGTCACCACGTAGCTGGCTACCTTGGCGCCCTGCGGCAGGCCTTCGAGCGCCGCCAAAGCCTCAGCGGTCTCGCGCGAATCGCGTTCCCAGTCGATCGTGGTGTAGCCCAGCCGGAACAGGAACACCGCCGGAACCAGCAGCGCCAGCCAGCGCGGTGCCCGCCACGACAGGCACAACACCCCGACCATCAGTCCGGCCGAGATCATCCGCGCATCGACCAGATCGCCGCCAAAAATGTGACGCGGCAGCGCCAGCGACGAAACCAGCATAATCAGCGCCGCCCAGCCAAGCTTGCCGTCCCACTTGCGGAACCACAGCGAGGCAACCAGCAGCAGCCCGATGGCAATGGTCATGCCATAGTCAGCCCACTGAAACGTGCCGCGCATCGCCTGTTTCCAGATCGCCCATTTATACAGCTGCGGCCCCGGGCCATAGCTGGGCGGCTTGCCCGGATTGTCACCCAGCACCAGCGTCAGAAACGGGAAAAACAGCGGCCAGGGGGCAACGAACGCGCGCCAGGACTTATCCTTCGACCATTCATAGCCAAACACCAGAATGCCCAGAATGCCCCAGCCCGAAACATGGCCGAGCCAGACGAACGCGCCAATCGGAATGAACAGCGGCGCGCGCCAGCTTTTCCCGTCGAGCAGCACCCATAGCGCAAAAGCGAACAGTGCGGCGGCCTGCGCCAGGCCGAAATTGAGAAACCCCAGCAAGGCCGAGGGTGACCAGACGAACGCGAAGGCCAGCATGCTCGCCATCCCGATTCGCCGCCGCACCGCCCATTCGGCGGCCATGATCGAAAGCCCGGTCAGCGGCGGGATCAGCCCCGCCATGATCCGCCCTGCGGTTTCCAGACTGACAAACCAGGTCAGCGGCCAGACCAGAATATCGGCCCCCAGATTGCCCATCCAGCGCCACTGAAAGCCGTAATATTCCTGCAGAAACGCGCTGTTATCGCGGGTCAGCATGATGTGCATCCGCGCCAGATGGGCCGGATAATCAACCATCTGCGGATAAGTTGCGACCAGCACCGGCAGCGCCGAAAGCAGAGTCAACGCAAGCCCCAACCAGAGAAATTCAAGCGGGGCGGGTTCGCCCGTCAGCCACCCACGCGCGCCAAAGCGCGGCGGAGCGGACGGCACGGGCTGGGCGTCATCTGGCATCGCGGGGTTCGGCTTCAAAAGCAGGGAAATTGGCAGGAGTGCACGGACTCGAACCGTGGGCCCTCGGTTTTGGAGACCGATGCTCTACCAACTGAGCTACACTCCTGCAGGCGGAAGGGCCTCTAAAGACAAGACTGCCCGATGACAAGCGATCTGCAAAGGGCCATAGGCAATTTTACCGTGCACGCACCCGCCGCCTCTTTGCCAATCGATCCGGAAACCCTGCTTTTAGCCTATCGCAGTGGGATTTTCCCGATGGCCGACGCGCGCGACGATCCCGAGATTTTCTGGGTCGAGCCGCGCCGCCGGGGGATCCTTCCGCTCGCAGGCTTTCACTGTTCGCGCTCGCTGGCCAAAGTGCTGCGGCGCGATGCCTTTAAGGTGACCTGCAACGCCGATTTCGCTGCCGTGATCCGTCACTGCGCTGGTCCGCGCGCCGATGCGCAGGGCACTTGGATCAGCAGCCGAATCGAGGCGAGCTATCTTGCGCTGCACGATCGGGGCCTGGCCCATTCGATCGAGTGCTGGCACGGGACAGAACTGGTTGGCGGGCTGTATGGGGTCGGGTTTGACCGGGTGTTTTGCGGCGAATCGATGTTCAGCCGGGTTCCCGATGCTTCAAAAGTGGCGTTGGCCTGGCTGGTTGCGGCGCTGCGCCGGGGCGGCGCAATGTTGCTCGACTGTCAGTTCATGACCGATCATCTGGCTTCGATGGGCGCGGCGGAAATCGCCCAAAGCGAATACCTGACCCGGCTTCGCGCGGCTCAAAGGCCGACGCTGGGCGAGGCTGCGGGCGAAGGCTTTGCGGCAGGTTTGGGCGTGAGCATGGCGGTGGGTGCGGGAGCCGCGCTGGCACTGCCCGCCGGTTTCGCCGCGCTGCTGGCCGATGCCGCTGCCGATGCGGCCGGGGCCGGGCTGTCTTCCTCACCCGGGAACTTCATCGCGCAATCTTTGACCCAGACATCGTAGATCGGGTGTTCGACCACGTTGAGGCTGGGCGAATTCTTGAACATCCAGCCCGAAAACACCTTGCGCCAGGCCAGCGGCTGATCGGCCCTTTCGCGCTCTTCGACAAAGACCTGCACGAACGCGCCGACTTCGGGCGGGCTTTCCCACGGCAGGCTGCGCTCACAACTGGCCAGCTTGATCGTAACATTGCCGATCCGCTTGGCCTCGCCGGTTTTCAGGACCACGTCCTGCGACAGGTTGTTGCGCTTGTTGAGCAGGCCGAGTGTCGCCACCCGGTCTTTCACCGGGGTGCCATATTCGCTCTCGACGACTTCGCCCGATACGCCCTGTCCGGCGGCCTCCTTGGGCACCTCGGTCGCCTCGGCATCGGCGCCGCCCCCGCCTTTACAGGCGGCCAGTGCCAGCGGGGCCAGCAGCAGAAGCGAAGCCGCGCGCATCAGGCGTCCGGAGACCAGGCCTCATAATCGCCGTTGGTCCGGCCATGACGCGGACGATGGGCGGCGGGCGTGCCGGTGGGGTTGGGGGTATAGTCCACTTCCCAGATCCGCGGGGCCGGCAAGTTCGATTCGGGCACGCCATCATAACTGCTGTGCAGCCAGCCATGCCATTCCGCCGGAACCCGGCTGGCATCGTTGGCGCCGTTATAGATTACCCAGCGGCGTTCGCGCCCGGCAAACGGATGGCCCTTGGGATAGGGCTTTTTCGCGCGGAAATAGACATTGCCCTGCGCGTCGCTGCCGACCTGCTGCCCGGTCAACGCCGAATTGAGCGCAGTGGTCACGGTCGCGCCGTTCCACCAGGTGAAGATCTTGCCGAAAAAACCCATTGCCGCGCGTTAGCCTTTCTTGGCCATGACTTGCAAGGCAGGACTGGCAGGCAGCCGAGTCAAACATCGCAGCGGAATGGGGCGATGCGCGGCCAAATTTGAATTCCAGCGCCGTTTGCCGCATGATCGCTGAAAGAACAGGGCGGAGGCAAACCATGACCAGCGGTGACCAAAGTGAACTGGGCCGGCGGCAGATCCGGATTTTTCTCGCGATTACAGTCGTGCTGGTCGGCCTGGCCTATATCCCGATCCTGCAATCTGGGCGACTGGGCACCTGGGGCGGACTGGCGGTGATGCTGGTGATGTGGGCCCCCGGCGTCGCCGGGATGCTCACCCAGTTGATCACCACCCGCAGCCTGCGCGGGATGGGTTGGCGGCTGCAGACGGTGGGCCTGCTTGGTCTGGCGCTGATCCTGCCGCTGATCTACGCCGGACCGGTCTATGGCCTGACCTGGCTGAGCGGGCTGGGATCGTTCAATCCGCAGGGCTGGACCAGCCAGCTGCCCGGCTTTTCGGTCGGCTCGGCCTTGGCGCTGTTGCTGACCGCAGGACTGTTGCAATCGCTGATCAGTGCAACCGGCGAAGAAATCGGCTGGCGCGGCCTGTTGGTTCCGGCGCTGGCCAAGGTCTGCCCCTTTCACCGCGTCGCGCTCTATTCCAGCCTGATCTGGCTGCTTTATCATGTGCCGCTGATTCTGGCGGCGGACTATCACGGCGAAGGAACGCCGCGCTGGTATTCGCTGATCTGCTTTGCTGCGATGGTCATGGCGATGGGCACCGTAATGGCCTGGCTGCGGACCGTTTCGGGCAGCCTGTGGCCACCCGCCGTGCTCCACGCATCGCACAACCTACTGGTGCAGGCGATTTTCGACGGCGGGACCAAGCCCGGCGAATGGAGCGGCTATATTACCGGAGAGTTCGGTGCCGGGCTGGTGCTGACAATCGGCATAGTCGCATGGGTGATGGTCAAGCGCCGCAGCCCTTTGCCGGTTTGACCAATCGGCTGGCGCTAACGCCGCAGTGGAATGGTGCTGCTGGGGAGGATTGAACTCCCGACCTCAGCCTTACCAAGGATGCGCTCTACCACTGAGCTACAGCAGCACACCATTCCATTGCGCCCGGCACGGCGCAGGCCGGGCGGGCAGGGGCGCGCTATTGGCTGCGGCCCCTTGCTTTGTCAAGCTGAACCCTGATAGCGCGGCCACATTGCCAATGCGTGAAGACCCCGCCCCCCCAAAGTCCGACCAGGACCGACAAGCGCCCCGTGAGGAACGCCCCCTTACCCGGGAAGAGCGTTTGGCCGCCAAGCTGCGGGAGAACCTGCGCCGCCGAAAGTCGCAGGCCCGGGAAATCGCCGGGGACCCGCCGCCAAGACTTCCCAAGGGGGGAGCAGATGGTTAGGGGCCTAAGCTCTGCAACGGGGGAACCAAAACCTTGCCGCGCCTAATTCTTGTTCGCCATGGCCAGAGCCAGTGGAACCTCGAGAACCGCTTTACCGGCTGGTGGGACGTAGACCTGACCGCCAAAGGTGAGGCTGAGGCGCGCGCGGCGGGCGAATTGCTGCGGGCGAAGGACGTGCTGCCGACGGTCGCTTTCACTTCGCTCCAGACCCGCGCGATCCGTACTTTGCACTTTGCGCTGGAAACCGCCGGACGGTTGTGGATCCCGGAAACCAAGGATTGGCGGCTGAACGAGCGACATTACGGCGGACTGACCGGACTCGACAAGGCCGAGACGACCGCCCAGCACGGCGAAGAACAGGTCAAGATCTGGCGCCGCAGCTTTGATATTCCCCCGCCAGTGCTGGAAGACGGATCGGAGTTCGACCTGAAAGCCGACCCGCGCTATGCCGGGATCGCGATCCCTTCGACCGAAAGCCTCAAAGACACCATCGCCCGGGTGCTGCCCTATTACGAAGCAGCAATTGCCCCGGCTTTGGCTGCTGGCGAAACGGTGCTGATCGCGGCGCATGGCAATTCGTTGCGGGCGCTGGTCAAGCAGCTGTCGGGCATTTCGGACGACGAGATTACCGGCCTTGAAATCCCGACCGGCCAGCCGATTGTTTACGAGCTGGACGATAATCTGGTGGCGCTGGAGCGCTACTATCTGGCGGAGCGCTGAGCGATGACTGCAGCAGTGACACCATTGGTCGCGATCGTCATGGGCAGCCAGTCTGACTGGACGACGATGAAATGCGCCGCCGATGCGCTGGACAAGTTGGGCGTAGCCTATGACGCGCGGATCGTTTCGGCGCACCGCACCCCAGCCCGGCTGGTTGAATTTGCCGGGGGGGCTGAGGCTGAAGGCTTTCAAGTCATTATCGCAGGCGCGGGCGGCGCAGCGCATCTGCCGGGGATGATCGCCAGCATGACTCACCTGCCGGTGCTGGGCGTACCGGTGCAGTCCAAGGCGCTGTCGGGGCAGGACAGTCTGCTCTCGATCGTTCAGATGCCCGCCGGGATCCCGGTCGGCACATTGGCAATTGGTGAGGCCGGGGCGACTAACGCCGCGCTGCTGGCTGCGGCAATCCTGGGCCTGGGCGATTCCGAACTGGCCGAACGGCTAAAAGCCTACCGCGCCGCGCAAAGCGCTGGTGTCGCGCAGCGGCCGAGCTGAACTGGCATGATTCCATGTCCATGATCCCTCCGGGCGAAACCATTGGCATTCTGGGCGGCGGACAGCTGGGCCGGATGTTGGCCAAGGCCGCAGCGCAGCTGGGTTACCGGGTCCATGTCTATGCCCCCGAAGCCGATTCGGTCGCTGCCGAGGTTTGCGCCCAGTTTACTTGCGCCCACTGGGACGATGCCGCGGCACTGGCCGCCTTTGCCGCCGATTGCGCCGTGGTGACTTATGAGTTTGAGAATGTTCCGGTTGGTCCGCTGAAGGCGCTTGACCAAGTCCCGCTCCACCCCAATGCCCACGCGCTGGAAGTGGCGCAGGACCGTTTGAACGAGAAGGAATTCGTCGAAGCACTAGGGGGCCGCACCGCGCCCTATTTGGCGGTCGATACCCGCGAAGACCTGGACGAAGCGCTGGTCCGGATCGGATCGCCCGGAATCCTCAAGACCCGCCGCGAAGGCTATGACGGCAAGGGTCAGTGGCGGATCATGGCTGACCATGAAGCCGATGGGATTGCGTTGTCCGATCAGGCGATGGTCTATGAAGGTTTCGTCACATTCAGCGCCGAATTCAGCGTCATTCTGGCGCGCGGGCAGGATGGCCGGGTGGTGTTCTGGGACAGCGCTGAAAATGTCCATGAGGGCGGAATTCTGGCGCTGTCGACTGTCCCAGCCAGCCCGGTGGTACAGGCGCAGCTGGCTGAAGCGCGGGCCTTGGCCCAGAAGATCGTCGATGGGCTGGACTATGTTGGGGTGGCGGCGTTTGAATTTTTCGCCACCGCTGAAGGCCCGGTGTTCAACGAAATGGCACCGCGCGTGCACAATTCCGGGCACTGGACGATCGAAGGCGCGATCACCAGCCAGTTTGAAAACCACATTCGCGCGATCTGCGGCCTGCCGCTGGGTGATACCCGGCTGGCCGCGACGCGGGTCGAAATGCGCAACGTGATCGGCGACGCAGCAGAAGACTGGGCGGTGGTGCTGGCCGACCCCGCCAACCACCTGCACCTCTATGGCAAGGCCGCAGCGCGCCCCGGACGCAAAATGGGCCACGTCACCCGGCTGGAGTTTTAGGCCTAGTGGACCGCCCTGAAATCGTGCTGGTGGTGGCCGTGGCTGACAACGGCGTGATCGGCGCTGATGGCGCGATGCCGTGGCACATCTCGGCCGATTTCCGTCGGCTCAAGGCGCTGACCATGGGCAAGCCACTGGTGATGGGCCGCAAGACCTTCGATTCGCTGCCTGGCATTCTCCCCGGCCGCCGCCATATCGTCATCACCCGCGATCCGCAGTGGCAAGTAGAAGGTGCCGAGCGGACCGGATCGCTGAATGAAGCGCTGAGCATCGCCAATGCGCCGCACATCATCGTGTTCGGCGGCGCGCAGATCTTTGCCGAGGCGCTGCCTTTGGCCGATCGGATCGAGCTTACCGAAGTTCACGCCGCGCCCGTTGGCGACATCCATTTTCCGGACTTCGACCGCAACGAATGGGACGAAGCGTTCCGCGAGGCGCATCCGCCCGAAGGCAAAACCCCGGGGTTTGATTTCGTCACGCTACTACGTAAACCGGGGACGAAACGGGGAAAGGTCTGACCATGCGCAAACGGTTCTGGGTTCCGGCAGTATTGCTGGCCGTCGCAGCCATCGGGCTATTCGGGATCGCTCCGGGTTATCTCGAAGGCCAAATGAACAAAGTCGACGGCAAGGAATTGCTGGTCATCAGTCCTGAGGCCGAAGCGCTGCACAAAAGCCTGCTGATCGTCGATCTGCATTCCGACACGTTGATGTGGAAGCGCGACCTGACCCAGCCCGCCAGCCGTGGGCATGAGGATTTGCCGCGGTTGCAAGCGGGCAATGTCATGCTGCAGGTGTTCGCCTCGACCACCAAATCGCCCAAGGGCCAGAATTATGACAGCAACACTGGCGATAGCGACAATATCACGCCGCTGGTGATCGCTCAGCTTCAGCCGCGCCAGACCTGGACCTCGTTGCTCGAACGCTCGCTGTTCCATGCTGAAAAGCTCGACAAGGCTGTGGCCGCGGCGAACGGCCAGTTGCTTAAAGTAACCGGCGAGACCAGCTTCAACCAGCTGCTGATCGCCCATGGCCGCGCCCACGGTCCGGTCGGCGCGCTGCTCTCGGTCGAAGGTCTGCACAATCTGGAGGGCAAGGCCGAAAACCTCGACAAGCTCTATGCCGCCGGGTTCCGGATGGCGGGTTTCGCGCATTTCTTTGACAACGAACTGGCCGGATC
>JANMHL010000273.1:0-3738 GCA_031375125.1 Novosphingobium sp.
GAGGACGTAGTGACGATCAACAAGGTCAGCCAGAACCTCCATGCTCAGGTGTTGTTTCGCCGGATCGGCGATACCAAGGGCACTGGATCGGAAGAATGGTCGGCTAATGCCCTTCACACTTTTCTTGGAAAGATCGGCATACCCCGCGCCGGGTACGACTTCTCCGATGGCTCGGGGATGAGCACCTACAACCGCGTCAGCCCCCGCGCCGCCGTCGCGCTGCTGCGCTGGATCGATGCGCAGCCGTGGGGCCCTGCTTGGTATCAATCACTGCCGATTGCCGGTCAGGATGGTACTCTGCGCCGCCGCTTCATCGGCACGCCGCTGGAGGGCAACCTGACCGCCAAAACCGGCACGCTCAATGCCACCAACGCGCTGTCGGGCACCTTCCGCACGGCCAGCGGGCGGCGCTTTACCTTTGCGTTCTTCGCCAATGATGTCCCGGATGGGGCTTCGGCCCTGCCGGTGATGGAAGCCGTGCTGCTGCTGATTGCGGCGGCCAACTGAGCCGCGTCCGCTGCGGCACTGTTGCGCCGCTGCAACAGAATTGCCGCTATTCTGGCAATTCCATAGCGAAATAGGGCTTTCCACTATGTCGGGGCTGGCGCTGACCTTTGGCTTTGATAGCGTCGTCTGGCTCAGCAGGGGCCGTCGTCTGCTCTATCGATTAGGGGGTACTTATGATTTCTCGCCAGCTTATGCGCAGCCTTTTGGTTTGCGGCGTTGCACTCGGCGCCTTTGCGGCTCCGGCTCTGGCCCAGACAGCTCCCGATGCCGCGGCAGATGACGCCAGCGACAAGATGATCGTGGTCACCGGTTCGCGGATCAAGCAGGACCCGACCAAAAGCGCGCTGCCGCTGGAAATCATCACCAACGTCGACATTGAACGCAACGGCATCGCCAATCCCGAAGCGCTGAATATGTTCCTGACCGCCAATGGCAGCGGCGCGGATAACCTGGCGTCGAATTCCGACGTGGTGACCGGCGCCCAGCGCGGCACCAACGGGTTGTCGTCGGCCAACCTGCGCGGACAAGGCAGCGGCTCCACCCTGATCCTGCTCAACGGCCGCCGGGTTGCGGCCCACGGGCTGTCGGGCGGCGCGGTTGACGTCAATCAGATCCCGTTCGCAGCGATTGACCGGGTCGAAATCCTGAAAGACGGTGCCTCGGCGATCTATGGCACCGACGCGATCGGCGGGGTGATCAACTACGTCACCAAAAAGAGCTTCAAGGGCGCATCGCTCAGCGGCTCAGCCGATATGACCGAACAGGGCGGCGGCAATATCTACCGGCTCTCGGGCGTGGTCGGCTTTGGCGATCTGGACGATGATGGCATCAACATCATGGGCGCCGTATCCTATAGCTGGAACAAGAAGCTGCGCGGCGATCAGCGCGATTTCGTCAACACCAACCAGCCCCTGCGCGGTCTTTCGCCCGATACCCGCGGCACTCCGATTGCGACGCTGTTCAACATTGGCAGCAATGCTTTTCAGAACCCCACCGGATCGCTGTTGGCCGGGCTGACGCTGCCGCTCCCCAACGGCGGAACCAATGCTGCGGCTGGCGGGATCAATCCGCTCGATCTTCCGGGCGGAGCCGGCTGCGAAAGCATGGACGGCGGGATAAACTACGATTGGGAGCTGTGGAGCTCGCCCAACAACTATTACGCCTGCGCCTGGGATACTGGCCGCGCCGCCGTGCTGCAGCAGCCGATCGAGACGCTGACCTATTACACCAAGGCGACGGTCAATCTGGGCGGCGGGCATCAGCTGGCGGCGGAATTGACCGGATCGAGCGCGGATTCGGCCAAGAGCTTCAGCAATGCGCAGTTGACCGCCAATACCAGCAGCCTGCCGTGGGCCTATCCGCTCAACCCGTTGACCGCGACGACCTACAACGCGATCTTCAACTCGCTGCTGGCCGCTTTCCCAGGCAGCGCCGCGACGCTGAACGCGCGCTATGGCCGCCCGCTCTCGGGTCGGTGGCGCTGCGTCGCTTGTGGGCCGCGCGAATACCGCACCAATTCCAAAACCTTGCGCGCGATGGTCAGCCTCGAAGGGCCGCTGCCGTTTGAGGGTTGGGATTACAAAGTTGGTGCATCGCACGCCGAAAGCGAAACCAGCTCGGTGCTCGGTTCGGGCTATTACTATCGCGGCACGCTCGCCAATGGTGCGTCCGATACGGCGGCTCCGATCGCCCCCGGTGCAACCGCGCCGGGCCTGGTCGGCCTGATCAATTCGGGCATTCTCAACCCGTTCAGCCTGACCCAGACTGATCAGGCGATGGCCGGGTTGCGCTCGATTTCGGCCGAAGGCACGACGCTCTATGGCGGGCGCTATACCGTCAAGGAAATCGACGCCTCGTTCGCGGGCCCGCTGTTCGACTTGCCGGGCGGGACAGTTCAGATGGCTGTCGGCCTCGATTGGCGCCGCGAAACCTACAGCTTCAATGGATCCGCGGCGGCCAATGCCAATCAGCCGGTGATCTTCCTGGCGGCGTTTGACAACGTCAATGCGCTGACGCCCAAGGTTCGCACGGTCAAGGCGGCCTTTGCCGAAATCGAAGTGCCCTTGCTGGATATCCTGACCGTCACTGGCGCGTTCCGGCTTGATGACTATTCGGGTTTTGGCACCACCACCAATCCTAAGGTATCCTTCAAGTTCACCCCGATCGATTGGCTGATGTTCCGGGGCTCCTACTCGACCGGCTTCCGCGTCCCCAGCTTCAACCAGATTTTCAACGGCGTCACGCTCAGCCCCTATTCGGGCAGCGATCTGGCCGATCCGGTCGCTTGCCCTGGTGGCGTGCCAACCAGCGCCTACCTTTCGGGCCTGCCCTGCGCGCAGATCCGGCCCGATATTGCCTCTGGCGGGACCATCGACCTCGGCCCTGAAAAGGCCAAGATGGCCAGCCTCGGCGTGGTGTTCCGGCCCAAGGCCGGTTGGAGCCTGTCGGCCGATTGGTGGATGATCAATGTCGATGACACAATCCAGCTGCTGTCCGTGCGTCAGTTGATCGACAATGCAGCGCTGTTCCCAGACCGGTTTGTCCGCAGCGGCGGCACTATCACCGTGATCGATCAGCGCTGGATCAACGCCGGTTCGCGCCGCACTCAGGGGGTTGAATTTGCCCTGCGCGGCGGGTTCGACATTGGCGGCGAAAACCGCATCTCGATCGGAATGGACGGTTCGCTGGCGCTCAAAAAGCGGGAGAAACTGACCCCGACTGCGGCCTATGGCCCCAGCCTGATCGGGGTGTTTACATTTTCCGGTGACCTTGGCCTGCGCTGGAAGCACAACGCCTGGGTCAGCTTTACCAATGAAGATTGGGCGGTAACCTTCACCCAGATATTCCGCAGCGGCTACACCAACCAGAAGCTTCCCGGCATCGCCGCCGGCACGGTGGTCCGGCCTGACTTTAACGAGCGGGTCAAGCCATACCACATTTACAACTTGTCGGCGACGTACCTGGGCCTTGGCCCGGACCTGCGGCTGACGCTGGGGGTCAAGAATCTGTTCGATAGCGATCCGCCGTTCGCGATCACTTATGATGGCAACAGCGGCGCCGGTTCCAGCTGGGAACCGCGCGTTGCCGATCCGCGCGGACGTTCGCTGACCGTGGCGGCAGAAGTGCGCTTCTAGGCCTGCGACAGCGGTTAAAGATCAGGGCGCCCGGCACTGCCGCGGCGCCCTTTTCTGTGCAACACACTGAAAAAATAGTACAAAGCTTCATTAACTG
>JANMHL010000278.1:0-4068 GCA_031375125.1 Novosphingobium sp.
ACGACATCGGCCTCTACATGAAACGCGACCGCGCGCTGGCCGAATTCATGGGTGATATGTACTATCACGCCGAACGCGTGGCGCAGCTGAGCGGGTATTAGGGAGAAGACGCATGGATTTCACCAAACTGTTCAGCCTCGAAGGCAAGATCGCGCTCATCACCGGGGGCAGCCGCGGAATCGGCAAGATGCTGCTCGAAGGCTACCTCGCCGCTGGGTGCGAGCGGGTCTACATCACTGCCCGCAAAAAGGCGCAGCTCGATGAAACCGTCGCCGAATTCGAAGCCCAGTATCCCGGCAAAGTGATCGGCATTGCGGGCGATATCAGCCAGTCGGACGGGATCGCGCAGCTGGTCGCGGAACTCAGCGCGCGCGAAACCCGGCTCGACGTGTTGGTCAACAATGCCGGGGCAGCCTGGGGCGGAGATTTTGAAACCTTCCCCGAAGTGGGCTGGGACAAGGTGATGGACCTCAACGTTAAATCGCTGTTCTTCCTGACGCAAAAGCTGTTTCCGTTGCTGAAAGCGGCAGGCAGTTTTGATCGCCCGGCCAAGGTCATCAACATCGCCTCGATCGACGGCCTGCGGCCCAATCCTTGGGAAACCTGGTCCTATCAGGCCAGCAAAGCGGCAGTGATCCACCTGACCAAGCGGATGGCGGCGCGGCTAATCAAGGACAACATTGTGGTCAGCTGCATCGCGCCGGGGGCCTACCCCAGCGAAATGAACAAGGCCGCCGCCAAGAACCCGGAAGGCAGCGCCAAGGGCATTCCTTATGCCCGGATCGGTGTGGCCGAAGATATCGCTGGCGGCGCGATCTACCTCGCCAGCCGGGCGGGGGACTATGTGGTTGGCACCACGATCCCGATCGACGGCGGGATCGTCAACGGCTGGGTTCCGGAAGTGTTCAACGATCCTTCAGGGCATTGAGACCTTAGCAATACCCTCGTCCCACAACCGTTCGTGCTGAGCTTGTCGAAGCATTGTCCTTCTTGCGGTTGGACATGACGCGCAAAGAAAAGGACAATGCTTCGACAGGCTCAGCATGAGCGGGTTGGTGAAAGGAAGCGTCGGTGGTGAGACAAGTTTCGACACTAGCGACAGGAATCTATTTCGGCGAAGGGCCGCGCTGGCGAGGCGATGCGAACGGCGGGCGGCTGTGGTTTTCTGACTTTCACGCCCATGCGGTGAAGTCCGTCTCGCTGGCAGGCGACCTGCGGACCGAGCTGGAGCTGGACGATCAGCCGTCCGGCCTTGGCTGGATGCCCGATGGCTTGTTGTTGGTAGTCAAAATGGCTCAGCGGCAGGTCTGGCGGCGCTGGCCCGACGGGCGGTTTGTGCTCCACGCTGATCTGGCCGATTACTCGGCGCATATGTGCAACGATATGGTCGTCGATGCTGCTGGCCGGGCCTATGTCGGCAACTTCGGGTTCGATCTTGATGCGGCACTGGCGCAGCGCGGCATAGCTGGGGTCTTTGCCGATCATCCGGTGACGATGCTGGCGCTGGTTCAGCCCGATGGCTCGGTCAGCGATGCCGCACCGGGTGAACGTTTCAGCTTTCCCAACGGCATGGTGATCACGCCCGATGGCACCACGCTGATAGTGGCCGAAACCTTTGGTCAGCGACTGACCGCGCTCGATATCGGCGCAGACGGCGGGCTGTCCAATCGCCGCGAATGGGCCTCGGTTGCCCCGCGCTTGCCCGATGGCATCTGCCTTGATGCATCAGGAGCGGTCTGGATAGCCAACCCGGCGGCTCCCGAATGCGCGCTGATCGCGCCGGGCGGAGAGGTGCTGGAGGTGATCGAAACCGGCGCGCTCAACTGCTATGCCTGTATGCTCGGTGGCCCCGCTGGCAAACATTTGTTCATGCTGACTGCGCCGCCCGATCCGGCCAAGGCTGCGCTGGGCAAACTGTTGGTGGCAGAAGTCGACGTGGCGGGTGCCGGTTGGCCGTAAAAGCCGGGCCTCAATCCTGCATCAATTTGCGCACGAACCCGATCAGCCCGGTCTGGCGCGCGCGCTTCATCCGTTCGGCGGCGAGGATCTGGGCGACTTTTTCGTAACAATCTTCGACATCGTCGTTGACCACGACATAGTCATAGCCATCCCAATGGCTGATTTCGGCGCGCGCGCGGGCCATCCGGGCCTCGATCACTTCGGCGCTGTCAGTCCCGCGGCCGGTTAGGCGGCGCTGCAATTCGTCCAGGCTGGGCGGCAGGATGAACACCCGGACCACGTCCTGCTGATCCTTTTGATAAAGCTGCTGGGTGCCCTGCCAGTCGATATCGAACAGGAAATCGCGGCCATCCTTCAATCCGGCGCGGATCGCGGCTTTGGGCGTGCCATAGGAATGGCCGAATACCGTGGCCCATTCGTAAAACGCATCTTCTTCAACCATTTGGTCAAATTCGTCCTGGCTGACGAAGTGGTAATGCACGCCGTCCACTTCGCCCGCGCGGATCGGGCGGGTGGTGGCGGAAACCGACAGCGCCAGATCGCAATCGCGGCCCAGCAGCATTCGGCTGATCGTGGTCTTGCCCGCACCCGAAGGCGAGGACAGGATGAGCATCAGCCCGCGGCGCTGTAGAGTATCACTGGAATCCATGCGCGCTTAAAGCAGGCGCACGGGGGGTAAATCAACCCTTGGGCTTGGCCTTTTGCGCAGAACTGGCCCGCAAAACCTGCTTAGAACGCCGCTTGTCATAAAGCCGCTTGGCAATCACTGCCCCGCCGACTGCAATCGCGCCGGGCACCGAACGGGTCGCGACCCGCACCGCGACCGCACCGACTATCCCGCCAAGCAGACTTGGCCGCCCGGTCTTGACCGCATCGACCGGCAGCAGCACGTCAATCGCGGTGCTCAGCAGCTTTCCGCCGTTCTGCCGGGCAATCCGGGCCAGCAGGGCGTTGTCAGCCATTACTTCTTGCGCCCGAAATCAACCGAGACGACGTTTGAGCCATCTTCGCTGACGGCAACCGGAGCGTCGTTTTCCGCCGCGTCATGATCGGGCGCGGCATCGCCGGAGGAAACCGCCTGGAATTGCAGCCCGAAATCAACCGCCGGATCGACAAAGGCGGTGATCGCCGAATAGGGCACCACCAGCTTTGACGGCATCTGGTTGAACGACAGCCCGACCGAAAACTGTTCGTCGCCAACCACCAGATCCCAGAACTTGTTCTGCAGCACGATGGTCATTTCATCGGGAAACCGCTGCGATAGATGGGCCGGAATATCGACCCCCGGTGCGGCGGTTTTGAAAGTGATGTAGAAATGATGGTCGCCCGGCAGCACCCCGCCGCCATCGACCACCTGGTTCAGCACCCGGCCAACTACGGCGCGCAAGGCTTCCTGGACGATATCGTCATAGGGGATCAGGCTGTCGGGGGCAGTATCACTCATGCAGGGACAAGTGGCGTTCGCGGGCCTAAGGGTCAAGGGGCAAAGCGCTTGCACCGCTTCAATTCCAACTTATAGGCCAGCCTATGCGCACTGCCAAAATCGAACGCAAAACCCACGAAACCGACATTCTGGTCGAGGTTAATCTCGACGGGACCGGGGCCTTTGACGTCTCCACCGGGATCGGCTTTCTCGATCACATGATCGAACAGTTCAGCCGTCATTCGCTGATCGACCTGACTTGCCAGATCAAGGGCGATCTCCACGTCGATCAGCACCACACCACCGAAGACAGCGCGATTGCGATCGGGCAGGCGATTCTGGCGGCGCTGGGCGACAAGGGCGGGATCGGGCGTTACGGCATGGCCTACAGCCCGATGGACGAGGCGCTGGCCCGTGTCGCGCTGGATATTTCGGGGCGGCCGTGGCTGGTCTGGAACGCCGCGTTCACGCAGGAACGGCTTGGCGAAATGGACACCGAACTGTTCGAACACTGGTTCCAGTCGGTCGCCCAGGCCGCCGGGATCACGCTGCATATCGAACTGCTTTACGGCCAGAACAACCACCACATTTGCGAAGGCATCTTCAAGGGGTTCGCCCGCGCGATGCGGCAAGCGGTAGAGCTTGATCCGCGCAAGGGCGGGGCAGTGCCCAGCACCAAGGGCCAG
>JANMHL010000297.1:0-9352 GCA_031375125.1 Novosphingobium sp.
TGAACAGCGCGTCGATATTGCCTTCGCTGGTCGGGACCAGCACGGTTTCCTCAATCACCACCACCACGCCTTTGGCCAGCGCGGCGTCAGCCATGCCGCCAGCCAGCATCCCCGCGGCACCCAGCGCGGCAAAGTCGCGGCGGCTGAGCCCCTTGGCGTCCAGCGCGGCCTGTTCTTCAATCGCGGTCAGATCATCGCACATCGCCACTCTCCTTTGGCAGCGAATGTAGCCAAGCGTGCGGCAAGGTCCAGCCCTTCCCGGCTGCCTTTTAGGGCAGGCAAAAAGGGACTCGATTCCCCGCTTCAGCGCAGGCAACATCGCGCAAAGTGAATTAGGGTCTTGACCCTAATGCCAAGCCGGAGCAACCGGAGGGCAATAACTGGAGAGGATAGCGATGCGTTTGAAGGTCCTGGCACTTGCCATGTTGTTGCCGCTGGCTGCTTGCGGCCAACAGGTTTCAGCCCCGCCGACCACCGGCGTCACCGATGAACTGATCGCCAAAGGACCGGGCGCCGAATGGCTGACCTATGGCGGGGACCGGGCCGAGCAACGCTTTTCCCCGCTCGATCAGATCAATGACAAGACTGTGAGCGGGCTGGGGCTGGCCTGGTCCGCCGATCTTGACACCGCACGGGGGCAGGAAGCGACCCCGCTGATGCACGATGGCGTGCTCTACATCACCACCGCCTGGTCGATGGTCAAAGCGTATGACGCCAAAACCGGCGCACTGAAATGGGCCTATGATCCCCAGGTGCCGCGCGCAAAGCTGGTTGATGTCTGCTGCGATGCCGTCAACCGCGGTGTCGCGTTGTATGGGGACACGGTCTACGTCGGCACGCTCGACGGGCGGCTGGTCGCGCTTGATCAGAAAACCGGCAAGGTGGTCTGGGACAAGCTGACTGTTCCCAAGGATTCGCACATGGCGATCACCGGGGCGCCCCGGATCGTCAAGGGCCGCGTACTGATCGGTTCAGCCGGCTCGGAGTATTTCACCCGCGGCTATCTGGCGGCGTTCGACGCGCAAACCGGCGATGAACTGTGGAAGTTCTACACCGTCCCCTGCGTTCCAGCCAAGCCTCAGGAAGGCAAGCATCTGGACGCTGCCGCCAAGACCTGGTCGGGCGAGTTCTGGAAGCTGGGCGGCGGCGGCACGGTCTGGGATTCGATCACTTATGATCCCGTTACCGAGCTGGTTTATTTCGGCACCGCCAATGCCGAGCCATGGAACCCGGCCTATCGCAACACCGAAGGCGCCGGCGACAGCCTCTACACCGCCTCGATCGTCGCGGTGAAGCCGGATACCGGCGAATATGTCTGGCACTTTCAGGAAACCCCGGAAGATCGATGGGACTTTGATTCCAACCAGCAGATCACCGTCGCCGATATCGATGTCGGCGGGCAAAAACGCCACGTCATCATGCACGCGCCCAAGAACGGGTTCTTCTATGTGCTCGATGCCAAGTCCGGCGAATTCATCTCGGGCAAACCATTTGTCGATGGGATCAACTGGGCCAAGGGGCTCGATCCCAAGACCGGCAAGCCCGATGTAAACCCCGAGGCGCAGTATGAGCGCACCGGCAAGCCATTCGTGGGCTTCCCCGGCGCGGTCGGGGCGCACAGCTGGTCCCCGATGAGCTACAGCCCCAAGACCGGACTGGTCTATATCCCGACCAATTCGACCCCGCAGGTCTATGCCCACGATCCCGATTGGAAGCCCGGCACCACCGGCTTCCAGCTGGGGATTGACGCCACCCCCGGCAATATCCCGGCTGACAAGGCCGTGCGCGCTGCCACCAAAGCGGCAATGACCGGGGCGCTGGTCGCATTCGATCCGGTCGAAGGCAAAGTGAAGTGGAAGGTGCCGCTGCAAACCCCGACCAACGGCGGGACATTGGCAACGGCCGGCAATCTGGTGTTTCAGGGCACCGCACTGGGTGAATTCAGGGCCTATGCCGCCGATACCGGCCAGCAGCTGTGGTCGTTCCCGGCGCAAAGCGGGATCCTCGCCGCGCCGATGACCTATACCATCGATGGCGAACAATACGTTGCGGTGCTGGTCGGCTGGGGCGGGGTCTGGGATGTGTCGGCGGGCAAGCTAGCGACCAGCCGGATCACCCCCAACATCAGCCGCCTGATGGTGTTCAAACTGGGTGCCAAGGGCCAACTGGCGGCAATGCCCGCCAGCGCCGAGCGACCGCTCGATCCTCCGCCGCTGACCGGTACTCCGGCGCAGTTCGCGCTGGGGGCGAAGCTCTATACCAATAGCTGCAGCGTCTGCCACGGCAACGCCGCCGTGGCCGGGGTGCTGAACCCCGATCTGCGGCACTCGGTTGCGCTGGGCAATCCCAAGCTGTGGCAGGAAATCGTCCATGACGGACTGCTCAGCAAGAACGGGATGGTCGCCTGGAAGGGCCAGTTCAGCCCCGAGCAGATCGAAGCGATCCGCCACTATGTGATTAGCCGCGCCAATGAGGACAAGGCGCTGGGCGGAGATTAATCGCACACCTTTGCGGCGGGCAGGCTTCCGTTCGCCGCAAAGTTGCGCCATGACACCGCAGGACAGAAAGCACGGGCCTGGTGGCGCCCGGCTTGCAGGGGGGTGAGTCATGGTGCGTAAGTCAGGCCGGGTCGATTGGGACAATCTGCCCCACGGCGGAGACCTGTTTGGCGAGTTGCAGCTGGCTGATAGCGCAGCGGCCACGGTCAAGCGGCCGCCGCTGTTCCCGGGCCTTGCGCTGTGCGCGGTGGCATCGGCGACGGCAGCCTGGCTGTCTGATCACTATGGCTTTCCGATTATCCTGCTGGGGCTGCTGGTCGGCCTCGCGCTCAACTTTGTTTCGCAGGATCAGCGGACCCATGCGGGGCTCGATTTCGCCTCGCGGACCTGCCTGCGGGCGGGGATTGTGGTGCTGGGGCTGCAAGTGACCTTCATGCAGATTGCCGCCGTTGGCCTCGCCCCGTTCGCGGCGCTGGGCGTGGTGATGGTGGTGACACTGCTGGCCGGGCTGGGCGGCGCAAAGCTGGCCGGGCAATCGCGCTACGCCGGGATCCTCGCGGGCGGATCAACCGCCATCTGCGGGGCCAGCGCGGCGCTGGCGCTGTATGGCGTGATCGGCAAGGAACGGCTGAGCCAGGCGCAGTTCGCACTGACTCTCGTGGGCGTGTCATTGGCCAGCGCCTTGGCGATGACCGTCTATCCAATGTTGGCCGCGCAGCTGCAGCTCAGCGATGCGCAGGCCGGTTTCCTGATCGGCGCTTCGATCCACGATGTCGCGCAGGCGATCGGCGGCGGCTTTGCCTTTTCCGATGCAGCGGGCGCGCAGGCGACAATCGTCAAGCTGGCCCGGGTCGCGCTGCTGGCACCTTTGGTGGCGCTGACCAGTCTGGCGATTGGCCCAGCCGGTGAAGCCAAGGGTCAGCCGCTGTGGCGCCGACTGGTGCTGCCGTGGTTTATCGTGGCGTTTCTGGGCATGGTCACGCTCAACAGTCTGATCACGATCCCGGCTGACTGGGCCAAAAGCGGGCTAACGTTGTCAAAGGGCCTATTGCTGCTGGCCGTCACCGCCACCGCGATGCGCAGCCGGATGGACCTGCTGCTCGAAGTGGGCTGGCGCGCGATCATTCCCGTCGCGACGGCCACGCTGGCCAGCTTTGCCTGCGCGCTGGGTTTTGCGGTGCTGCTGATCGATTAAATCACGAAATCCAGCACCGCAGGCATCACATTACGGCGGCGGTTCGCCACCATCACGCTGTGCAGTTCCGAGATTTGCGCGCTACCGGTGCGGACGAACAGGAACGGCAGCAGGCCATGGATCAAACAAGCGCACCCGCCCAGGATCATCCGCAGCCCGAACCCACCGGCCATCGCCAGATGCTCGGCATAGCTTTCGCCGACGCTGGCGGGGTGCTCAGTAAACAGCTTGATCGGATCCATGCGGCACTCTCCCTGTGTTGGCGCAACTTTACCCCGGCACCCGCGCGATTGCATCACCGTTTTTCTGGTATTTTTTCCGAAATACGGTTATTCTATCCCAATGAATGACGTTGCAGCGCAATTGGATGCGATAGACTGGGCTATTCTCGGTGTCCTGCAGGCCGATGCCGCGCTGGCGGTGCACGAAGTGGGCGAGCGGGTTGGCCTATCCAGCAACGCCTGCTGGCGGCGGATCAAGCGGCTGGAGGATAGCGGGATCATCGCCCGCCGGGTCGCCCTGCTCGATCCTGAAAAGCTCGGGCTGGCGACAACGGTATTTGTCGCGATCAAAACCCAGCGCCACGATCCAGCCTGGCTCGCCGCGTTCAGTTCCAGCATCGCTGGGATCGCCGAAATCAGCGAATGCCACCGGATGGCCGGGGACGTCGATTACCTGCTCAAGATCGTGGTCCGCGATATCGCGCACTATGACCGGATCTACCGCAAACTGATCGCCGCAGTGCCCGATCTGGCCGATGTCAGCTCCAGCTTCTCAATGGAAAAGCTGAAAGCGACAACTGCACTGCCGCGTCCATCCTAGACTAATCCGTTTCCCGAAATGACCGCAGATTTTTGTCAACTATCCCCGCGCTCAGCCGGGTCTTCGTGCAGCCATTGGGCGTGGCGCGGGGCGCGTTTGGTGACGGCCCATTCGGCCAGCATCGCCGGGGCAACCGCGCGCAGTTCAGCATACTGATCGGGCGTGCCGATGTTGCAGGCCAGTTCCAGCCGGTGGCCGTTGGGATCGAAGAAATAGATCGATCGGAAGATGCCGTGATAGGTCGGCCCCAGCACGTCGATCCCCTGACTTTCGATATAGGCCTTGGCGGCCAGCAGCGCGTTCAGGTCTTCGACCTCAAACGCCAGATGCTGGACCCAGGCCGGGGTCTGCTCGTCCCGGCCCATCGGCGGCTGCTGCGGCAATTCGAAAAAGGCCAGCACATTGCCGCCGCCGCAATCGAGGAAGACGTGCATATAGGGATCGTCTTCGCCGGTCGACGGGACTTTGTCTTCGGCAAAGGCGGTAGTATAGGTCATCCCGAGCACGCGGGCGTACCAATCGACCGTCTCTTTCGCGTCGCGGCAGCGGTAGGCGACATGGTGGATCCGTTTCAGGCTGGGGACATTGCTCATTGCGCAGGCTCCTTCACGCCGATGGCGCCGCGCGCGATCTGGTCGCGTTCGATGCTTTCGAACAAGGCCTTAAAGTTACCCTCGCCAAATCCTTCGTCCTTTTTGCGCTGGATGAATTCAAAGAACACCGGGCCAATCACCGTGTCGGAAAAGATTTGCAGCAGCAGGCGCGGATCGCCTTCGGTGGTCGATCCATCGAGCAGGATGCCGCGTTTCTGCAGCTCGCCCGCCGGTTCGCCGTGGCCGGGCAGGCGCTCGTCCAGCATCGCGTAATAGGTCGCAGGCGGCGGGGCCATGAACGGGGTGCCGAGCGCTTTCAGCTTATCCCAGCAACCCAGCAGATCGTCACAGGAAAACGCGATGTGCTGAATCCCCTCGCCGTTGTACTGGCGTAGGAATTCTTCGATCTGCCCGCCGCCAGCCTTACCTTCTTCGTTGAGCGGAATGCGGATCTTGCCATCGGGCGCGGTCATCGCGCGGCTGGTCAGGCCGGTATATTCGCCCTTGATATCGAAATAGCGGATCTCGCGGAAACCAGCGATCCGCTCATAAAATGCGCCCCAGTGGGCCATCCGCCCGCCATAGACGTTGTGGGTCAGGTGATCGATCGTATGGAATCCAGCGCCTACCGGGTGGCGATCGGCCCCCGCCTCATAGACGAAATCGATGTCATAGATGGAGAGGTCACCCCCAGTGTCGGCAGAGCCTTGGCCTTCGTAACGGTCGATCAGATAAATGATCGATCCGCCGATCCCGCGGATCGCGGGCAGCCGCAGTTCCATCGGGCCGGTGCGGACTTCAACCGGTTCGGCCCCGCGCTCAATCGCGGCGGCATAGGCCTTGGCCGCGTCCTTGACCCGCCAGCCCATCCCGCAAGCCGAAGCGCCGTGTTCGCCCGCGAAATAGGCCGCCGGGCTGCGCGGTTCGTAATTGGCGATCAAGTTGATCCCGCCTTGGCGCCACAGCTCAACCTGCTTGGAGCGGTGCCGCGCAATCCGGGTAAAACCCATCGCGGCGAACACTGGTTCCAGCAGACCTTTTTCGGGAGCGCAGAATTCGATGAATTCAAAACCGTCGAGACCCAGCGGGTTGTCGAACAGATCGGCCATTGGGAGTCTCGCTTTGGTGATGTGGTTTCAATTGAAACTATAGTGGGCAGCGGCGCGAGTCAAGCCTATCCGCGCCGATCAGGCCCGCGTCGCCAGACCCGCGTAATGCGCAAACAGCTGCTCAAAATGCCCGCGCATGGTCTGCACTGCACTGGCAGTGCGCGGCCAGCCGCTTGCCGCCATTTCCAGAATCGCCCCGGCCAAAGCCTCAGGATCAGTCGCGGCATAGGCGATCCCGGCCCCGTCCGCAGCATGATCCGCTGCCCCGCCGCGATCGGGCACGATCACCGGCACGCCGCTAGCCCGCGCCTCGGCGGCAGACAGGCAAAACGTCTCCGCCTCACACCCGTGGACCAGCGCATCGGCACTGGCCAGGATTGCAGCGAACCGCGCGCGATTGCGTTCGGGCCGCAGCAATTGGATATGCGGATTGCCGCCGATGGCTTTCAGGATCTTGCGCTCCTGCCCGCCACCGCCGAGCAGGACCAGCCCGAGCGGCGCATCGGCGCTGGCGGCGGTGACCGCGTCGATTACCATCGGCCAGCGCTTTTCCGCCGATAGCCGCCCAACCCCGATCAGCAGGCCTGCTGTTTCAGGCAAATCGCACAGCGCCAGCAATTGTGCCCGCAGCGCCGAATCGCGATTTTCCGGCGCGAACACACCTTCCTCGATCCCCATCGGGATCAGCGCGGTGTTGGCCACGCCGCCCTCTGTCAGCCGGTCCCGCAACTCGCTGCTGGCGCAGACCACGGTTTCAAATTCACCGCTCAGCCGCCGCAAGTGCTGCCAGAACGGTTCGAACCGCCGGTCAATCGTCTCCCGGCTGAACACTGGTTCAAACCAGCGATAGGCATAGGCCGATAACGGATCGGCGTGCATGAACAGCGCGCGCGGGGCCTTGCCCTTCCACCGCCCGACGATCGAGGGACTGCGCCAGGGGGATGACACCTCGACAAAATCGGGGGCCAAGGCATCGAGCGCATCGTGCAGCGCATCTTCGTCGTCGAAATACCAGTAATTCCGGTCGAGCGGAAAGCGGGGGGACGGGATCGTGACGATCCGCGCGTTCGGTCCGCGTTCGATCACTTCATAGCGGTCAGCCGGGGCAAGGATTACAATTTCGTGGCCCAGATCTGGCCCGATCCGCAGTTTCTGTTCGACATAGGTTTTCACGCCCCCGCCATGCGGGGTGTAAAAGGCACAGACATCGACAATCCGCATGGTCCGCGGCCAGCCTTACTTGGTCTTCAGCGGTCCGACGCCGAGGCCCGATTTGTAATTCATCACAATCGAGATCTTCGATACCCCGCCGCTCTTGACCAGCATCCGGGCCGAGGACGCCTTGGGCTTGGACCAGCCCAATTTAGGATTACCGGAAAAGCCGATCCCGTCGATCTTCCAGCCGAATTTGCGGTTGCTGTCGCGGTCATGCAGCAACGACACGGCATAGGTGCCCGGCCCCGGAATCCGGACACACAGCACCACCGCCCCACTGGCCGGGGTGGCCATTTCGACCCGCCGAAAGGTTTTGCCGGCCGCGATCAGGACATTGTCATCGGCCAGGAAATCCTGCTCATTCGCCGGATAAATCTCCAGCTTCATGGTGCCGCTGCGGTCCTTCAGCCCGGTGGCTTCAACCAGCAGCGCCGGGCCGCTTTCGCCAGCGCGGCAGCGGCCTTCGGCCTTGCCAAGATCGGGGGATGAACGCAGCGCTGGTCCAGCTGCCAGCAGCAGCGGGACGGTTGCGGCCAAAAGAACAGGCTTCATTTCACTTTCTCCGCATCAAACAGGTCGAGCACAGCAAACAGCGCGCCGACTATCAAATGTGTTACCAACAGCAGCACCGCCATCAAAGTCATCAAACTGGCGATTTCAACATCGCGGCCTAGCAGAAACACCGCAATTCCGGCAAAGACAACGTCCTTGTTTGGGAGCAGCGGCAAGCGCGAGACCAGCATCCGCAGCGTCGCCATCACGATCCACAGGGTCACTTCAACCTCAGGCAGAACCAGGTGCCACATCCACGCTGAAAAGATCACGACTGCCGCGATGCGGGCCAGATGGACCCAAGCGATAAACCACAGATCGCTTTTCGCCAGACTGAACAAGCGTTGGCGGAACAGCAGGATCACAAACGAGGTGACCAGCACCACGCCGAGCGAAATGAACACCGTCTTGCCTTCAAGCCCCAATTGCCCCGATGCGATCAGCGGCCAGGCCCAGGCCAGCATCGCCAGCGTCGCAAAGTTGCCGACCAGTGCTGACAGGATCGTCACGTCCTTGATCGCACCAAACGGCGCGGCGACGAATTTCAGGCGGCTGCGGGCCCAGCCATAGAACTGCGCTTCGCCCAGATAGCCGAGCAGGATTTCGTTGGAGACCAGCTTACGCAGCAGCGCGCCCAGCCCGGCCAGCGGCATTTCCCACAAGCGCCGATAGATGAACCATTCGCTGATTGGCCCGGCCAGATAGTATCCGGCAAAGACCATCCAGAACAGCGGATTGGTGGGGATCATCCCGCTGACCGCAGCAACCGACAGATCGCCGAACTGGATCGCCACGACCACCAGCATAGCCAGCGACACCAGCATCGAAAAGACCCCGGCGAGCCGCGAGCCTTGCTTGCCCTCGACCACTTCCAGCGGGATTTCCAGCCGCGGCTTGCTCGTCCCCTGGCCAGCGCTCTCTTCAAGCATTGATCGCAGCCCCTCGGCTTGGCCCGTCGTCCATTCAAAACCCCGGCCAGACATCACCGGGCGATTGGCGTTCAGGCCATGAACATCTCATGAATTCGCCGCGTTCCGTTAGCCGCTGGCTGCCAGTTTTGCAAAGAGATCGCGATATCGGCCCGCCGCAAGGGCAATCCGGAACGGCGCAGCAGCGGCGCGGGCGGCGGCGGGATCGAACGGCATGGACAGCACTTCGCCCATCGCGCGGGCAAAGCCGGCTTCGTCGCCTACGCCGACCAGTTGGCCAAATTGACCATCGCCCAGCAGCCCCGGCAGCGAGACTGAACAGCGCGTCGCGACCAGCGGCAGCCCGGCGGCCAGCGCCTCAATCACTACCGCCGGAACGCCCTCATAATCAGAGCTCAGCACAAATGCCGAGGCCGCGGCGAGGTAGGGCAACGGGTCG
>JANMHL010000352.1:0-1586 GCA_031375125.1 Novosphingobium sp.
TTTGCGCCCGATACCGCGCCGTTTCGGCTGACCTCGCTGGATCAGCGGCAGGAACTGTTTGAAGCTGCCGGGGCCGATGCGATGCTGGTGTTCGCCTTCGATGGCGATCTGGCCGCCACAACTGCGCAGAGTTTCGTCGAAGACCTGCTGGTCGCACGGATCGGCGCGGCAGGCGTCGTAACCGGCGAGGACTTTACCTTTGGCAAAGGCCGGGGCGGCAACGTGGCCGTGCTGGCGCAGCTCGGCGCACCGCTCGGCATGGGGGCCCGCGCGGTTGGCCCGGTCGCGGATGCGGGCGAGGTCATTTCGTCCAGCCGGATTCGCGACGCGCTGAAATCTGGCGACTGCGCCACTGCGACACACCTGCTGACGCGGCCCTTTGCGATTCGCGGCACGGTGGAACACGGCGCAAAGCTGGGCCGGACCATCGGCTATCCCACCGCCAACCTGCAAATGGGCAGCTATCTGCGCCCGGCCTATGGGATCTATGCGGTCACCGGCCTGCTGCCGGGCGGGCGGATTGTCCACGGCGCGGCGAACCTGGGTATTCGCCCCAGTTTCGATCCGCCGATCGAATTGCTCGAACCGTTCTTCTTTGATTTCGCGGGCGATCTCTATGGACAGGAAATCGAAGTTGCGCTGCACCACTATCTGCGGCCAGAGGCGAAATTCGATAGTCTGGAAGCCCTTACCGCGCAGATGGAACTGGACTGCGGGCAGGCACGGCAGTTGTTGGGGGGATAACCGGTGAAGCCTTGGGTCAGTTGGACGCTTAACGGTTTGGGGCTGGGCTTGGTCGCAATGCTGACCGCCAATGCCGGCTGGCTGGCCCCGGCGCCCAAGGGTTATATGAAGCTGATCGCGGAGCGCGGCACCGCGCAGCAGTTCAATCCCAAGGCGGCGGCGGATGGTGGCTGCACTGCCACCCGAATCGAAAAGCCGGTCCACGATTTCATCGAAAACACCATCAGCGGGTTGCAGCTGGCCGACCAGTTGGGGGCCAACGTGGTGCAGGTTGATGTCGCGCTGACCGGCGATGGCCAGTTCGTGCTGTTCAGCGATGCCGCGCTCGATTGCCGCACCGAAGGCAGCGGCGCAGTGCGGCAGACCGCGCTGGCTGATATCCAGAAACTTGATCCCGGCGCTGGCTATAGCGCGGACAGCGGCAAGACTTTTCCGCTGAACAGCCTGCAAACCTCGCGGATTCCTATGCTGGAGACGGCTTTGGTCAGCCTGCCCGGCACCCCAATCCTGTTTCGGCTGGCCAGCCGCGATCCCGGCGATGGGGCAAAGCTGGCCGCCGCGCTGAAGGCCGCGGGCCGCGATGTTGTGAAACGAGGCGACGGGTTTTACGCCGATGAAGCCGTGCTGGCTCCGCTACGCGCCGCCTTCCCCAATGTCTGGGCGTTCTCACCGCAAAGCGCCGCGCAATGCGCCAGCCGCTACCGCCTGATTGGCTGGCTGACCATGGTGCCCGATGCCTGCAAAGGCGGGACGCTGTTCGTGCCGCTTGATGCCAAATGGACTTTCCCCGGCTGGCCGGACCGGCTGCAGGCGCGGATGAAGGCGGCGAATGTGCGGATCGT
>JANMHL010000379.1:0-5110 GCA_031375125.1 Novosphingobium sp.
CCGACTGGCTGATATCGCCCGCGATGCCGATGACTTTGCCGGGATACTGGGCTTCGAATTCGGCCACGGTTTCATCCAGCTGCGCCTTTTTGCGGGCGGTGATGTAAACCCGCTCGCAGCCAGCGGCGAGGTAGCCTTCGAGCAGCATCTTGCCGATCCCGCGGCTGCCTCCGGTGATCAGGGCGATCTTGCCTTCAAGGCTGAACAGTTTGGTGAAATCCATGAGCTTGCTCCTTGGTGCCGGTGTAGCGCGCGGGCTTCGACAAGCGCAGCCTGAGCGGGGGTGGGTTGCAATCAGAATCTTGGCTAGGTGTGAAACCAAGGCCCGCTCAGGCTGAGCCTGTCGAAGCCCAAGCACGGCATCGGCTTCAATACCCGCTCAGCTGCGCCACGCGTTCGGCGTGATAGTACATATCACCCATGAATTCGGCCAGCGCGCGGTCGCGTTTCATGTAGAGGCCGATGTCGTATTCGTCGGTCATCCCGATCCCGCCGTGCATCTGGACCCCTTCCTTGACCGCGAGGCTGGCGGCCTTGCCAGCCTTGGCCTTAGCGACCGAGACCATCAGCTCGGCTTTTTCGCTGCCGCCATCAAGCAATTGCTGCGCCTTGATCACCGCCGCGCGGGCGATTTCGAGTTCGGAATAGAGGTGCGCGGCACGGTGCTGGAGCGCCTGAAATTCGCCAATCAACTTGCCGAACTGCTTGCGCTGTTTGAGGTAAGTGGTGGTCATTTCAAAGCTGCCGAGCGCCACCCCGACGCTTTCCGCCGCCGCGCCGATCCGTCCGGCGTTGAGCATCCGGTTCAACAGTTCGCGCCCGCCATCAACATCGCCAATCACCGCATCGGCATCAAGCTGAACGCTGTCGAACTTCACGTGCGCGGCCTGCGCACTGTCGACCAGCCGGACCACGTCGAGGCTCATCCCGGCGGCGTCCTTGGGCACTGCAAACAGCGTGATCCCGTCATTATCGCTATCGTCGCCCGCCGTCCGCGCCGCAACCACCAGCATATCGGCACTGCCGCCCTGCACCACGAATGCCTTGCTGCCGCTGAGCTTGAAGCCATTGCCCGACCGTTCAGCCCGCGTCACGATGCGTTCGGGGCGGTGCTTGGGGCCTTCGTCAATCGCGACGGAAAACACGCTGTCGCCAGCGATCAGCCCGGGCAAGTAGCGCCCCTTCAGATCGGCACTGGCCCCGCCCAGCGCGGTTGCGGCCATGACCGAACTGGTCAGGAACGGCGAAGGGGTCAGGTTGCGGCCAATCTCTTCGAGGACGATACCGGCCTCGACATGGCCCATGCCCAGCCCGCCGTCGGCCTCATCGACCAGAATTCCGGTCAGGCCCAGTTCGGCCATCTGCTTCCACAGCGCGTGGCCGAACCCGTCCTTGCAATTGATATCGCGGAAATGGCGCAGCTGCTTGGCGATGTTGCCTTCGTCAGCCAGAAACCCGCGCGCGGTGTCGGCCAGCATGGCCTGATCTTCAGTGTGATACAGCGGCATGGCTCAGGCTCCCGGCAGATCGAGGATGCGTTTGGAAATGACGTTGAGCATCACCTCGCTGGTGCCGCCTTCGATCGAATTGGCTTTGGTCCGCAGCCAGCTGCGGGCTTTGCCGCCGCCGTTTGAGCTTTCGCTTTCCCATTCCAGCGCGGCGCTGCCGCCGGCTGCCATCAGCAATTCGTGGCGGCGCTTGTTGAGCTCGGTTCCGGCGTATTTCATCGTGTTGGGCTGCGCGGGGTGCGCCCTGCCGACCTTGATTTCATCGAGGAATTTCTCACCCATCGCCGAATAGGCGAGGGCATCGACATCAAACATCACCAGCTCTGCGCGCAGCAGCGGATCTTCGAGGCCATTGCGCTTGCAGAATCCGCCGATGGTGTTGAGCCGGTCATTCCCGCCCGCCCCCGAAATCATCTCACGCTCATGCCCGAGCAGATATTTCGCGACATCCCAGCCGCGGTTCAGTTCGCCGACGAGCTGGTGCTTGGGCACTTTCACATTGTCGAAAAACGTCTCGCAAAACGGCGAATTGCCGCTGATCAGCAGGATCGGCTTGGTTGAAACGCCGGGGCTGGCCATGTCGAACAGCAGGAACGAGATGCCCTGATACTTGTTGGTCTTGTCAGTCCGGACCAGACAAAAGATCCAGTCAGCCTTGTCAGCATAAGAAGTCCAAATCTTGCTGCCGCTGACTTCCCAGTGATCGCCCTTGTCCTCACCATAGGTCTGCAGCGAAACAAGGTCCGAGCCGGAGCCGGGTTCGGAATAGCCCTGGCACCAGCGAATCTCGCCGCGTGCAACCTGGCCCAGATAGTGGACTTTCTGTTCTTCGGTGCCGAATTTAAGCAGCGCCGGGCCGAGCATCCAGATCCCGAATGATGACAGCGGCGGACGCGCGCTGATCCGGTTCATTTCTTCGCGCCAGACCTTGGCCTGCGCCGGATCGAGCCCGGCGCCGCCATAGGCGACCGGCCAATCGGGCACGGTATAACCCTTGGCCACGCAGGCATCGAGCCAGGCCTTTTGCGCGGCGTTCTTGAATTTGAACTTGCGTCCGCCCCAGCAGACGTCTTCCTCATCGCGAACGGGTTCGCGCATTTCGGGTGGGCAGTTGGCTTCGAGCCAGGCGCGGATTTCCGTGCGGAAGGCATCAAGATCAGGCATCGATCGGGCTCCTTTGTTAATCGAAAGGTTAAATGGAACCACCCCCTCTGCGCAAGCGCGGATTTCAGCGCCGCGCTTGCCGTAGCGTAAACGCCAACACCGTTGACCCGCCCAAACCCGGTCCTAAGCTGAACGAAAATAGCAGGAGAGGTTAGGCTATGCGATTCTCTGGTAAATGCGTTGTCATCACGGGGGCCGCATCGGGCATTGGCCGGGCGGCTACGCTGCTGTTTGCCCGCGAAGGCGCGACCGTTTTCGCCGCCGATCTCAATCTGGCCGGGGCTGAGGCCGTGGCGCGTGAGGGGGACAATATCGTGCCGGTCGCTTGCGACGTCTGCGATGTGGCCCAGATCAAGGCCTTGATGGACCACGCGGCGGGCACCTGCGGCGGGATCGACGTGGTATTCAACAATGCCGGGGCCGGCGGCGCCCGCGCCCCGATTGACGAGATTGAGGCGGACGACTGGGATTTGACGTTCCACTTGCTGGCGCGCTCGGTCGCGATGGGGATCCGCTATGCCGCGCCGCATATGAAGCACCGCCCCGGTGCCAGCGTGATCAACACCAGTTCGGTCGCGGCGGTGGGTCCGGGCTATTCGCCCACCGCCTATGCCGTGGCCAAGGCCGCCGTCCTGCACCTGACCAAATGCGCTGCGACCGATCTGGCGCAATACGGCATCCGGGTGAACGCGGTGCAGCCGGGCTTTATCAACACCAACATCTTTACCGCCAGTGTCGAAATGCCGGACGAACTGGTCGATTCGGCCAAGGCGATGATCAAGCAGATGTCGAGCCAGGCCCAGCCGGTCGGGCGGCCCGGAATGCCCGATGATATCGCCAATGCGGTGGCGTTCCTGGCCAGCGATGCGGCCAGCTTCATGACCGGCGCATCCTTGATCGTCGATGGCGGGATCACCGTCGGCCCGCGCCATAGCTGGGATCCAGAGGCCCCGGGGATGTTCGATGCGTTGACCGCGATGGCCGAATCGGCCGGGGTGGACCTGTCACGGTGAGCGCTCACGCATTTGTCCCTGCGGCAGAACGCCTGCCGCTGCGGATCAAACTGGGCAACGGCGTGGGCTCGATTGCCTATGGCGTCAAAGATAACGGCTTCGCGGTGTTGCTGCTGCTGTTCTACAGCCAGGTACTGGGACTGGAAGCGCGGCTAGTCGGGCTGGTCCTGCTGGTCGCACTGCTGCTCGATGCCGTTATCGACCCGCTGGTCGGCTATTGGAGCGACAAGACTCACAGCAAATGGGGCAAGCGGCATCCGTGGATGTACGCCGCAATCCTGCCGATGGCCGGGGCATGGGTGATGTTGTGGCACCCACCGGCAGTCAGCAATGGCTGGCTCTATGGCTATCTGCTGCTGTTCGCCTTTCTGATGCGCGCGGCGGTGTCGTGCTACGAGATTCCGTCGCTGTCGGTGGTGCCCGGATTGACCAGTGACTATGACGAGCGGACTTCGGTAACCCGCTGGCGGTTCATCTTTTCCTGGGCCGGCGGGCTCGCCATGCTGATACTGGCCTTCGGCGTGTTTCTGGTGCCGTCGGCCCGTTATCCGGTGGGGCAGCTCAACCTTGATGGTTATCAGCTGTATGGTTGGACCGGAGCCGTGCTGATGGTCGTCGCGGCGCTGATCGCGGCGCTGACCACCCACAAGCGGATCGCCCGGCTCGACAGCGCTCCGCCGGTGCATCTGCCGCTCGGCCAGACAGTCCGCAAGATCGGGCGGATCTTGGCCAACCATGCCTTTTTAGTCCTGCTGGCCACCACCCTGTTCAACTACGTCAACGTTGGAATGACGTTTTCCGCGACGACCTATATCATGACCTATTATTGGGAAATGCCGCAGGCCGGGTTCTTGGCCTATTCGGTTTCTTTGTTTCTCGGGGTGATCTGCGCGTTTCTGTTGATTGGCTTTCTGCAAAGCCGAATCGAAAAGCGGACCGGTACGGTTATTTTCATGATGCTCTCGCTGGTGATTGGGCTCTCACCCTATCTGTTGCGCTTTGCCGGGTGGTTTCCCGAAAACAACCAGCCGCTGCTGATCCCGCTCTTGTTTACCTTGGTGACCATCGGAAACGGTTTCGCGGTGGCCGGCGGAATGCTGACCCAGTCAATGGGGGCTGACATCATCGAAGCATCGCAGGAGCGGACCGGCGAACGGACCGAAGGCCTGTTCTTTTCGGCCTATTTCTTCACCCAGAAATGCGCGACCGGGATCGGGATATTTCTCGCGGGCACCATCATCAGTGCTTCCGGATTTCCGGCTAAAGCCCGGCCCGGTGAAGTGCCGCAGGCCATCCTTGACCAGTTTGCACTCTATTTCGTCATCGCAGCAGCCGTTATCAGCATAGCGGCAATCACCGCGATTTCGCAGTTCCCGATTACCCGGGCCGATCACCAGCGCCGGATTGCCAATTTGGCGGGATCGG